>DATLCH010000084.1:0-3438 GCA_035526465.1 Candidatus Limnocylindrales bacterium
TAAAGGAAAAAATTGCCAATGTCGACGCGCTTGGTTGCAAGCGTGTTGACACAGCCGAGCGCGCTCATTACCGTGCTCGACATCGGAGGTTCAATGAAACTTTGGCTCGCAACAATCTTTTTCCTGACGCTGGCGCCGTCCCTTGTCCAATCGCAATCGCTCGACCAACTGATCGCCGGAGCGAAGAACGAAGGCAAACTGGTGATCTACGCTTCCGCCGCGGCACAGCAGCTGCAAATGTACATGGCGGCATTCAACAAACGCTATCCTTTTATCAAGACCGAATACTTCCGTACCGACAAGCAGAAACTGGTCACCCGCGTTCTTCTGGAAGAGCAAGCCAAGCAACGTCTGGCGGACGTCGTTCATACCAGTGTGATTGAGACCCATATTTTGAAAAAACGCGGCGCATTGAGCCGTTACGTGCCGATGGAAGCGGCGTCCTACCCAGCGCAATACAAAGACCCGGAAGGTTACTGGACATCGGTCTATGCCAGCGGCACGCTGATGGGCTTCAACACCCGCCAGGTCAAACGCGCCGAAGCGCCGAAGACTTACGAAGATTTGTTGAATCCGCGCTGGAAGAATATGATCGCCGTCGATAACACGAAAATCGAGTGGTTCTCGATGCTGCTCAAGCTCAAAGGCCGCGGCTTCATGGAAAAACTCGCCGCCCAAAACGGCCCCGTGATGGCCGGCAATACCAACTTGTTGAACCTGCTTGCCGCAGGCGAGTTTGCCATTATGGCGGGTGTTTACGAATATTCCGTCGACAGTTTGAAAAGCAAAGGCGCGCCCGTCGACTGGATTGGCCTGGAGCCGGTGATCACCTACACCGTCGCCGCGTCGTTACCGTCGCAGCCGGCCCACCCGTTCGCCGCCAAGCTCTTTATCGAATGGCTGCTCACCAAGGAAGGCCAGGAAGTAATCAATCAATACGGCCGCGTGCCGATCCGCGATGACATCGATTCCAAGTACGGCAAGATTTTGAAGCAGCACAAGCTGTTAATGACCGACGTCGATCTGAGCCAACGCGAGGTCGAAGTCAACGAGATGATCCGCAAGTTGTTCCGCTAAGTTTGGGAAGAAAAATTAATCTCACCACAAAGAGCACGACACAGACGAAGATTTGGAGATGAAGCTCCGTCATACCGGCGAAAGCCGGTATCCATTCCCTCATTGCCCTGGATGCCGGACTTCGCCGGCATGACGAAACAAGAGACGAAGCATATGACGGTAAGAGCGCTACAATTTCATACTCTGTAGACGAGCGTATGCTAATGGACAATTCGTGGTGAAGCCCCTCTGCGCTTTTGGAGAGTAACACCATCGCCACGGAACAACTCCACACTTATTGCGCCATGTGCACGTCGCGCTGCGGAGTCATCGCGACGGTCGAAGACGGACGTCTCACACAAGTCAACGCCGACCCAGACCACCCCAATGGTTGCATCTGTGTGAAAGGCGCCGCCGCCCCGGAGATCGTCTACTCGCCAGACCGGCTGCAACATCCGCTGGTGCGCACGCGTGCCAAAGGCGACGCCAATCCCGGCTGGGTAGAAATCACTTGGGACCAAGCGCTCAGCCTGGTCGCGCTCAGGCTCATGAATATCAAAGATGAGTACGGCGCCGAAGCAGTGGTGTTTTCACGCGCCACCACTGCCGGAAGCGCGGCCATCGACTTCGATGGTTGGGTGCAGCGACTAGCCAATGCCTTCGGCAGTCCGAATCTATTAACATCCAATCACATCTGCACCTGGAATCGCCGCGTTGGTTCGAAATACACTTATGGCAGCACCATGCCGCTCCCCGACTTCGACAATACTCAATGCATGCTCATCTGGGGCATCAATCCTCCCGCGACCTCGCCGGCCCAAGCCATGCGCATCAGCCGCGCGCGCAACCGCGGCGCCAAACTCATCGTCATCGATCCGCGCAAAACAACTTTAGCGGCAAAGGCCGACTGCTGGCTGCGCGTTCGTCCAGGCAAAGATGGCGAGCTCGCGATGGCGATGATCCATGTAATGTTGGAGGAAGACCTTTTCGATGCCGCTTTCGCGCAGACGTGGACCAACGCTCCATTCCTAGTCCGCGCCGACAACCAACGATTACTTAGCGCAGCCGATCTCCGCGCTAATGGAGATTGCGGCACATGGATGGTGTGGGACGAGCAGATCGGGTTAACGGCGTATGACCAGGCAAAGCTGCCTAGGCTGTTCGGTAGTTATCAGATCAATCTGCACGATGGAAAAACTGTAGAGTGCCGGCCGGCACTCCAGTTACTGAAAGAAGCTGCCGCGCCGTTCGCGCCGGAGCGAAGTGAGCAGATCACCACGGTACCCGCAGCAGAAGTTCGTAAGGCCGTCCGACTATTCGCGCACGAAAAACCTTCGAGTTACTGCACCTGGGTGGGCCTCGAACAAGACAACGACGCCATGCAAACCAACCGCGCCGTGTGCATCTTGTATGCGCTCACCGGACAGTACGACGAGTGCGGCAGCAATGTGCTGTTCGCAACGACGCCAACGAATCCGATTAATGGCCGCGAATTGTTACCGAAGGAGCAAGCAACCAAGCGCCTCGGTCTCGACCAACACCCCCTCGGCCCGCCCGCCGATCCCGGACTCGTCCAAGCTGGCACGGTTTACGACGCAATCCTCACAAACAAACCGTACCCCGTCAAAGCCGCGGTTTTGTTCGGCACCGATCCGCTCCTCGGCCACGGCGATCCGCTGCACGGCAAAGCAGCCCTCGAAGCGCTCGACTTCTACGTTCATGTCGACACGACAGTAAATCCGAGCGCACACTTTGCTGATGTAATACTGCCAGCCACCACATGCTGGGAGCGTGAAGCATTGCTGCCCTTCTCCGAGATTTCAGAGGATACGATGAATTGGGCACAGCTGCGCCCCGCCGTTGCCAAGCCAGTTGGTGAGTCGCGCTCCGAAGCGGAAATCATCTTCGACCTGGCCAGACGACTCGACCTGCGCGAATATTTCTTCGATGGAGATATCGAGTCCGCCCTCGCTCATCAATTGGCGCCGTCGGATCTAACAACCCGACAACTGCGAGCAAGCCCAATCGGAATGCGCGCGTCAGTCACAACACGGCATAAAAAATATGCCGAAACACATTCCGGGAGCGGTCAGTCCAAAGGTTTCAACACACCAACAGGCAAGATCGAAATCTATTCGACAGCATTCGCAGATGCCGGCTACCCGCCCATACCCACGTTGATGAACGATGAATCAGCAAACATCGAGTACCCTCTCACACTAACATTCTTTCGCGATATCCACTTCTGCGATCAACAACACCGCAACATTTCGCGCCTGCGCCGCGTCATACCAGAACCGTTTGTCGAAATTTATCCGACAACCGCGTCGGCAAATGGTATCGCCAACGGCGACTGGATTTTTTTGGAAACGGAAACCGGCA
>DATLCH010000094.1:0-10408 GCA_035526465.1 Candidatus Limnocylindrales bacterium
ATACTCGCGCACCGCCAAAACGGTTTTCAATTTCTCTTTGGTGTCGGAGTTGACGTCGGGGTGCTGGATGTACGCCGCGATCGGTTGGCGTCGCCAGAGAATTTTTCCTTCTTCGTACGCGGCACGCAGAACGTAGACGGGAGAACAGCCCGAAAGCAAAGACATCAGCGCAACTGCCGATAATCCGATTCCAATGGACTGAAACGATGCCATTCCTTTTAGACGAACAAAGTACAGCGATTGCTCGACGGCAGCACCGACGAACTGGCTAGGCAATGACCTTGGATTCGACATGGCTGCTTAGCTTCAACTCTTCGCGCTCGTACTGCAGTTGGTACAGCCGGTGATAAATGCCTTGCTGCTCCATCAGCTCGGCATGGGACCCCATCTCGCGCACTTCACCGTGGTGCAGCACAATAATGCGGTCGGCGTTGCGGATGGTCGACAGCCGATGCGCAATCAACAGACAGGTGCGGTTGCGCATTACTTTCTCCAGGGCGTCTTGGATCAATGCTTCGGTCTCGGTGTCGACACTGGAAGTTGCCTCGTCCATCACCAAAATTTCCGGACGAAACACCAATACGCGCGCCAGCGACAAGAGCTGGCGCTGACCGCCGGAAAAATTGCTGCCGCGTTCGCGCACAGGAGCATGATAGGTGTCGGGCAGCTGGCGGATGAAGGTGTCCGCATTAGCGGCACGGGCCGCGTTCTCGATGCGCTCCTGGGCAATCGACGGGTCGCCCAATGCCAAATTCGTGCGTATGTCGCCGGTGAATAAAAATACGTCTTGCAGTACCACGCCGATATGTTGGCGCAACGCTTTCAAATCCCACTCGCGGACATCGACCCCGCTTACTTTGATCGATCCCTGCTGAATATCATAGAGCCTATTGAGCAGTTTGATGGTCGTCGTCTTGCCCGAACCCGTGGCACCGACGACGGCGATCTTTTCACCCGGTTCGATGCGAAACGACACGCCTTTAAGCACTGGATCGCCGGCTTTGTAGTGAAACCAAACATTATCGAAAACCACTTCGCCACGAAACGGTTTGGGCACCAACGCGCTCCTGCCGGTTTCAATGTCAGCCGGGGTGTCGAGCATCTGAAATATACGTTCCGCCGCCGCCATGGCGGACTGCATCACCGCGTACTTCTGACTGAAGTCGCGCAGCGGCACGAAAAATCGATGGATATACTCCTTGAACGCCACCACTGTGCCAATGCCGATAACCCCGTGCAAAACCTCGCCGCCACCGTACCAGAGCAACAGACCCAAGCTTACCGAGCCCGCCGCTTCGACCATCGAATAGAGCGCCGCTTCGTAGGAATTCGACAAGTGGTAGGCGTCCCGGTGATCGGCGTTGAGCGCTTCAAATTCGCGGTAGGTCTTGCCCTCGCGCGAAAACAGCTGGATGACCGCCATGCCGGAAATCGCCTCGCCTAGATAGGCGTTGACTCGCGCGATTCGCTCGCGGATCTGGCGGTAATTTTGCCGCGCCTTGACGCGGAAAAAATTGATCGCCAAAGCCATCGGTGGAATCAGCGCCAAAGAAACCAGCGCCAAGCCGACATGAAGATAAAACATAATGCCGACGATCCACGCGACCATGATGAAATCGGAAATTAGGGTCAAGACGCCGGACGAAAACATTTCTTGCAGCACGTCCACATCGGTAGTCATGCGCGTCAGCAGCCGGCCCACCGGATTGCGGTCGAAATAACTCGTGGGCAGTTTTTGCACATGGGAAAACACCGCAACCCGCAGATCCGCCAGACAACGCTGCGCCACCAACATGGAAAAATAAAGATGCCCGAATACTGTCACCGTCTCGCCGATCAAGGCGAGGAGAAACAGCAGCATGACATTTTGCAGTCCCCAAAGATCCTTGGCGGCGATATAGCGATCGATGCCAATTTTCATCAGGTAGGGTTGCGCCAAGCCAAACGCCTGCTGTAACGGCAGCAGCAGCATGGTGAAAAGAAACATTCGCCGGTAGGGAAGGACGAACTGCCACAAGCGCCGAATCAAGCGCAAATCGTAGGCTTTGCCGATGACGTCTTCTTGCTGTCCCGACTGCGCCATTAGATTTGTTCGAGCTCCTCGCTCAAGCGCTGCTGCTGATAAAGCTCGGCGTATACGCCTCCTTGTCGCACCAGGCCGGCGTGATTGCCGCGCTCGATGATCCTGCCTTCGTCGAGGACGAGGATTTCATCGGCCTCTTTCACCGCCGAGATACGATGGGAGATGATCAAGCAGGTTTTCTCTTTTAAAAGAGACCGCAAGCCGTGGAGAATCTCGGCTTCGGTTTGGGCATCAACGCTGGAAAGACTATCGTCGAGAACCAATACCGGCGGATCCATGATCAGCGCACGCGCCAAGGTGGCCCGCTGCTTTTGCCCGCCCGAGAGCGTCACTCCCCGTTCACCGACCATCGTCTCTAAGCCTTGGGGAAATACATCCAAATCGCGGTCGAGTTTGGCAAGTCTGATGGCACGAGTAAGTTCTTCTTCGGAATATTCTTCCCGGCCCAACGCCAGATTGCGCCGCAGCGAAGTTGAAAAAAGAAATGGATCCTGCGGAACGTAACCTATCATTCGGCGCAACTGAGATAGGGAAAATTTGCGGATGTCCTGCCCGTCAAAAAGAATTTCGCCGGAAGCGACATCGAACAGCCGCGGCATGAGCTGCGCCACCGTACTCTTGCCGGAGCCGATTCTCCCGACCAGCCCAACCGATTGGCCGACCGGCAGTTTAAAACTGATGCCGTCGAGAGCAGCATGGCCGTTTTGCCTGCGCTCATAGGCAAACGATACGTTGCGAAACTCAATGGCTACCTTGAGTCGATCGACGCTGACCGACTCGCTACCATCCGTGATGGCGGGTTTGGTTTCGAGGACCTCTTCGAGCCGATGCATCGCCGCCCGGCCGCGCTCGACTAGCGATAGCATCCAACCAAACGCCGCGGTGGGCCAGGCCAATACGTTCAGATAGGCAATGAAGGCAACGATATCGGCAACCAACAAGTCGCCACGCACGACTCGCACACCGCCGTACCAGATAACGATGAGTACGGTTAGCGCATTGACACCCTGCATGACCGGGTTGACGATGCCGCGCATCTTGGCCATCTCCATGCTTTTGACTTCGTAGTCCTTGTTGAGAGCGATGAACTGCTGGGTCTGGTAATCTTCCTGCGAGTAGGCCTTGACGACGTGCATGCCGCTAAGATTTTCTTGGACATGGCTGCTCAGCACCGACATTTGTTGCTGCACTTCGAGGGAACTCTTCATAATCCGGCCGCGGAAGCGGCGCGCAAAGTACATCAGCAGTGGAAATGGCGCCAGCGCAGCCACGGTCATGCGCACGTCCATCGACAGCATCAATACCAACGCATAAATGTAGTAGACCGGCGCATTAACGAAGTTGAGCACACCAGGGCCGAGCATGACGCGCACGGCAGAGATGTCGTTGATCACCCGCGACATCAAATCGCCGGTGCGCTGCGATTGATAAAACGCCAGCGGTAATTTTTCCAGGTGGGCGAAAAGATCATTGCGCAGATCGTACTCGACATCGCGTCCGGCGTTGAAAATCAACGCCCGCGAATAGGTTCGCACGATCCCTTGGGCAATAGCAGCGCAGATGATCAACAGCGCGTAGAAAGTGACGTCGTT
This sequence comes from Candidatus Limnocylindrales bacterium, assembly GCA_035526465.1. Taxonomy (GTDB): domain Bacteria; phylum Desulfobacterota; class Binatia; order UBA9968; family UBA9968; genus DP-20. Next base: position 3,676 of record DATLCH010000094.1, read on the forward strand.
AAGCGACCCGCCACGCTCAATAATGCGGACGACGTCGCGAGTCCACCAAGGAATCATCATGACCAGAGTCGCGGTCGCCAACAAGCACAACCCACCGACCAGGTAGCGTTTCCAATAACGCCGGAGATATTGCCACAGCCGACCCATGAAAATTCAAAAATACGCTACGGCACTGTCAATCGCAAGGTAACACCTTCCAAGGGTTGAGATTTGCGGCGCTTTTCATCGTGAGCTTGACTTCGCCTGGTCGAACTTTAATAACAGAGGGTCATGACTCAAGCCCAACTCTCGCGCCGCGACGACCTGCGCAACATCGCGATCATCGCGCATGTCGATCATGGCAAAACCACTTTGGTGGACGCCTTACTGCACCAGAGCGGTATTTTCCGCGCCAACGAACAGGTCGCCGAACGCGTCATGGATTCCATGGACCTGGAACGCGAACGCGGCATCACCATAATGGCGAAAAACACCACGATCCATTTCGCCAACGTCAAAATCAATATCGTCGACACTCCGGGGCATGCCGATTTCGGCGGCGAAGTCGAACGGACTTTAGCGATGGTTGACGGAGTCATGCTACTGGTCGACGCCTCGGAAGGCCCGCTGCCGCAGACCCGCTTCGTCTTGAAGAAAGCGCTTGAAGCCAAGCTCACACCGATCGTCTGCATTAACAAGATTGACCGGCCCGATGCGCGAATCGCCGAAGTGCTCGATGAAATCTACGATCTATTCATTGATCTTGATGCCAGCGAAGACCAGCTCGACTTTCCGGTCGTTTATACCAATGCCCGCGCCGGCACCGCGACTTTGGATTTGAAACAGTCCGGTCAAAATCTGAAACCGATGTTCGAGCTTATCGTCAACACATTGCCAGGACCAAGCTACGACCCGGCAATGCCGACGCAATTTCAAGCCAACAACCTCGATTACAACGATTATGTCGGCCGGCTCGCGGTTGGGCGGGTGAAAAATGGGTCGCTGACGCCTGGGCAATTCATGCTCTGCCGCGTCGGCGGCAAACAAGAATTAGTCAAGATCACCCAAGTCTACGGCTGGCAAGGGCTCAAGCGCGTCGAAGTCTCGTCGGCGGATGCCGGCGATATCGCCGCCATCGCCGGCATCGAAGATATCGGCATCGGCGACACCATCACCGATCGTGAGAAACCGCAGGCGCTGCCGCCGCTGCGCATCGACGAGCCGACCATTGCGATGCTGTTCATCGCCAACAATTCGCCATGGTCCGGCCGCGAAGGCGAACATGTTACCTCGCGCAAGTTGCGCGAACGGTTGTTTTTCGAGGCCCGGCGCAACGTCAGCCTGCGCGTCGAAGAGACTGCGACAGCCGATGCTTTTCAGGTCACCGGCCGCGGCGAATTTGCCTTGGCGATCGTCATCGAAACTATGCGCCGCGAAGGCTACGAAATGATGGTCTCCAAACCGACCGTCGTCACCCGCGAAATTGACGGCGTCATTCACGAACCAATGGAACTCTTGGTGATCGATATCCCTGAGGATTTTATCGGCGTCGTGTCGCAGCTACTTGCCATGCGCAAGGGCAAAATGACAAAAATGATCCACGCCGGCACGAGCCGGGTGCGTTTGGAATTTGCCGTGCCGTCACGCGGCTTGATCGGTTTTCGCTCGCGCTTTCTCACCGACACCAGGGGCACTGGCATCATGAATGCGTTATTTAACGGCTGGGAGCCCTGGCATGGGCCAATTCAATCGCGCACCAACGCAGCCATGGTCGCCGACCGCGAGGGCTCAGCGCCGCCCTACGCGATCTATCACTTGCAAGAACGCGGCGTCATGTTTATCGCGCCGGGCACCAAAGTATACGAAGGCATGGTGGTCGGCGAGTACTCGCGTGAGAACGATCTAAACGTCAACGTTTGTAAAGAAAAAAAGCTCACGAACATGCGCGCTGCCGGCAAAGACGAGAACATCATCATCTCGCCGCACCGGGAGATGGGCTTGGAAGCCGCCTTAGAGTGGATCGCTGACGATGAGCTGGTGGAAGTCACGCCGCAATCGATTCGACTGCGCAAGAAAATTCTCAAGCAGACCGATCGCCCACGCCGGCGTCATGAACAAGAGGATTGAACCTACCTTTTCTCGACCCCAGGCAGCTTCTTGTCGCAGTGCTCTTGGCGCACGAACATAACGTGAATCCCGGCTGACGGCGCGCGCACCTCGACCGCCGGACGGATACCGGCTTTGAATTCTTTGACCTCGGCGTCGTGACCGTTTGCCTTGAGCTTATCGGCCAGCTCTTGCGGGCTCTTAACGTCGCCGTAAGCCGGTCCTTTTTTGCCGAGAATGTCGAGCGGCGTGCACTCGCCTTCGCGCCCGGCCAATTTCCACGTAACGTTCTTATCATCGGCAGGCGGCGTCTTGTTCGGCTGTTCTTTAGCCGCAGGTGTTTTAGCCGGTTGTGCGGCAAACACGCCAATGGAAGTGGACAATACCCCTGCCCATAGCGCCAAGGCAAAATTAGCTGTTCTCATGACGTGCCCCCCAACAGAAGAGTAAATTTAAAGAAGGGCGAGCGCAACTTGGTGGCCCGGGAGACAACGCATGGCGGTGGTTACGCAACTGACTCTTTCTGCGCTCCGTTCCCACGCCAAAAAATAGCTCTGCGGCCGATCCAACGCTGCGTTAAAGCGGATCAAGGCGGCAACTTCTGTCCGCGTGGTGTTTCATTCAGAAGTGCCCGGAGCACATTTGGAGACGCCATTCGATCGCCGTGAGAAGACTTTGATCTGCGCATTCCGAGCGTCGGCGAACTTCGAACCACGTGCAGAGGTGTCGGAGATTTGCTCTGGGCGTTCAAGTTGAGCCGATTCCCATCAGAGTCGCGAAGAGCGTTAAAATTTCATCTTTTTTTATTGATTCGTTTTGCCAGCTGTACGGCGGTGACTCGGTATTTGAACGCCTTCCGTCCGTCAATGAACAAGACCGGCACCTCTTCGTTATAGCGCTCCTCAAGTTCACGGCTGGCATCGATGTCGACATCTTCGAAGTCGAACTCTTGAAAAATCGCGACTTGCCGAATCACAGCTTTCATCTCATCGCACAGACAGCACTCCCGGCGCGAGTAGAGTGTCAGTTTGGGTTTCATTTAGGCGTCGTCTTGACCGCCTCGGTGGCCTCTTCCTTCTTCTCGCCCTCACCTAATCCAATGATATTTTTAGGAATCCCGAGTACGCTCCAGAACATCTCCGAAAGAGTACCAAGCGGCGCGGGCGTGATCGTTGGATCTTGGATCTTGCCCTTGATGTTGAAGCTGGCGACGAGGAAGGAATTTTTGATGGCGGCAATTCCCCGGCCGAGAATGGGGATCTGGTTGATCGCCGAATCGATCCCGGCAAAGGGGCGCACGGCGACCACTAGATCCAAATCGTCTCGGGGCACGTCGATTTTACCGACTCCGGTCATGCGCAGATCGCCGCTATCGACGACAAGATTCTCTGTCGAGTAGACGCCTTTGACGACTTTGAAATCAGCGGTGATAGCGCGAAATCGAATCCCTTGCTTGGTCAGGTCAGGCAATTGCAAAGTAAACCAACGCGATAGATCGAGCAGGTTAAGCAACTGCACCAGGACACGCATACGGTTGATCGTGCCTTCCTCAATGCGCAAGCTGAACGCGCCGGACAAGTTCTGTTTGCGTTCGGGGTCGGAGTTGCCGACAGTCTCGAGCTTGCCGGTAAGATTGACCTGGCCGGTCATTTCGGTGTTGGTGAGATCGAACCATTTGAGAAACGACTGCACAGGAACGCCTTGAATCCTCGGTTCGGCAACCAGCCCTAGACTATCCGGCTTATCGAAAATCGTGGTTGCGCCGACGATCGTGCCGCCGGCGGAGCGCGCGTTCAGATTGGTCAAGCGCCAGACACGCCGGTCGATGGTCGTATCGCTCTTCATATCATTGAACTCAAAGTTCTTGATCCGCCCTTTGGCAAGAGTAATTTTCCCCTCGGCTTGAAGTTTCGCATAAAATTCGCTGCCCTCGGCATCGATCTGCGAGATCAAATAGGTCACGTCCAAATTGGGCGCGGCAAAGTCGAACAGCAGTGGTGGTTTTTCCGCATAGCGCCATCGGCCGCTGAAATTGGCCGGCGCGCCTACCAGCAGCCCCTTGACGTTTTGGAAGTCGATGCCGGTGTCGTTGATTTTAATCTTGCCGCTGAGTTCGCGCAGCGGCTGCAAAAGCGGTTTCATCATCAAGTACACATTGGTTAGATCGAGATCGCCGGTGAATCTATGAGTGTTTTTGTCGGCGAAAGCGCCGCGATAGCGCACCGCCCCGCGGATGATACCGGGATCGTTAAGAGTGCCTTGAGACAGCAAGAGGCGCGTTATCACACCGGTGCGCACCCCGGATGATTCGACACCCAGATCGAAGGTGCCGCCCTCGCTGGCATAGTCTTTAAGAGTCAATTGCAGCTGCACCGGCGAGCCGCTCAGTTGCGCGCGAATTTTCTCGCCCCTGATTTCGTGCGGCGAAAAGGCTATTTCTCCCTTGATCTCGCTCAACGCATAATCATCGTAGCGCATCCGCGCATTGTCCAAAGCGATTTTTCCCGCGAACTGCAGCGGCTCATTGGCAACGCGCTTTAGGACCAACTCGACACGGCTGCGGCCGTCAAGTTCATTAATCGATGCGGCGATTTTGGCAGCACGGTCGGAAATAAACTCGGCTTTGAGCTGGTCGCGCAGTTCGGGCAAATTAAAATCGCCGCGGGCCGTGAGATCGAGACCGCCGCGTCCACTCGGGGTTAAATCATAGCTGCCATCGACTTCGTGCAGCTGGGAATCACCGTAACCGCCTTTTAGATCGCGCACCGACAAACGGCCGTCTTTCAAACTCACGCGGCCCGAAACGCCGCGCAGCGGCAATGTACCCTGCGCTGCAAGATTACCCGAGACGTCATGAAATTCCGCGTCGAACCACAGCTGTTTACTAATACCCGTCTGGGCCAGCCGGCGCAGTTCACCCAACGTGGCGTTGACTCCGGCAGCCTTGAGTTCGACCTGCCCGGTTTGCAGCGAGCTCAAGCTCTTTTCCCACACCGGCGAATCAATGATTCTTGATGGCAAGTAGCGGCGCAGAGACGTCAGTGGCCCAGTCAGCCCCGACAGCCGTAGCGCTAAATGCGGCTCGGCGCTCTCGAGGGCAGTGAGACTGCCGGCCAATGTGAATTTGACATCGTCTATGCGCGAATCGGCGCGTCTTATGACTAACTGTCCCCGGCTCCACTCCGCTTCAAAGGTCGTCCGACCATTCGCGCTAGCCAATGGGGTGGTCAGCAATTCGGGTGCATCTAAGGAAAGTTGTTTGAACTCGACATCGCCCTGGAGTCGCAGCTGCTTACCGGGATAACCTTCCAAGTGGAGGCGCTGGGCCAAGTGGCCGCTCACCGACTTGATCGGCAAGTGGACGCTGAACTGGGCTTTTATCAGCGCTGCAGGAATATCGACAAGATCAATGTCGGCGTGCCACCGCGCTTCGCTCAACACCAGAGCTTCCTGAGGGAAAACCACCCGTCCTGACGCGTTGAACTGCACCGGCAAATTGTCTTTTTCAACTTTACCCTTCATCGCGAAATGGAGGGCGGCACCGGTCGGTTCTCCCGTCTGCCGTGCCATCAGATCTTTCATGAATTCGCGCAACTTCTGACCGCGCACTCGCTCAATATCGGCTTCGGCATCGCGCAAGCGCCACTCACCTACGCTGCTGGTTGGGCGCCGGTCGACATAACCGAGCGCACCCTTCGATATTTTGATCGACTGCAAATCTAGACTGAAGTCCGAATTGTCGCGTTTGAGCAGCGGTAAGTTAAGCAACTTGTCGAGCAGCGGCAGGCGACCTTCGGTGTTTACGACCAGAGCCACGGTCGGCCGCTGCAAACGGATTTCATAGAAAATGATTTTGCGGTGAAGTAACGGCAGCAATGCTACTCGAGCCGTCACTCGCTCGGCGGCGATTTCCGGCATTGTACTCTCCGGCATCGCGATCGCCACATCGCGAAAACCTACTCCCGTAACCCAACCGATCTCAAGTTCCGCTGCGCCGACGCCCACCTTCAGTGCGGTATTTTTTTCGATCTCCTCGACAAGAAAAGTGCGAAATTCGCCGACGCTAACCAGATGGTAAAATGCAATTGTACAAACGCCAAAAAAAAGCACCCCGGTGATGCCGATGAATACGCCAATCTTGAGGAGCTTTCTCATGTCGAGTCAGATACATGCTACAAGGCTTCGAGCAGATACCCTCTACGGTGGGAATGCAACGAATTAAACCGTCGTCATGCTAAATGAAGTTCGCCGTTGTCGCAAGCGTTTTGCAACGCCGAGCGATCCCCTCAGCGCCTCAGCGAAATCGCATAAGTACCGGGAAGCACTAGGCGATTCTTGCCTTGACAGCCCGGGATGAACTTGTTAGATAAAACGAACTTTTTCGCCTACTGGAGTTTACTGCACGGAGAGTCTATGGTGGACAGAGAGAATGAAGAACTGCTCAACAGCAAACAAGTCGCCGTGATTCTCGACATGAGTCCGGACACTGTCAATGAATTTGCTCGAAAAAACATCCTTCCGGCCTTCAAAAAAGGCAAGCAATGGCGATTTCGCAAGCGCGACATTTCGATTTTTTACAAAAAACAACCGAAGGATATCCGCGACGCCTAGTCGGACGTGGTTGATTGGGGTTGGGGCGCATGGCTGA
>DATLCH010000102.1:0-2771 GCA_035526465.1 Candidatus Limnocylindrales bacterium
CAAAGATTTCCACCGATTCGATTGTCGGCGCGGGCGCGACTTATCGAAAATGGGTGGAGAGCGAAGGCATTCCGCTGGTAGAGAGCTTTTTCGTCGAAAATATAGCAACCGTGCCTCTGGAGCCCTGGAAACGCACCGGCGGCTTGGGCGTGCGCCTATGCTTGGAAGGCACCGGCGAAACCAACGATGCCTACATATGCGAGATTCCACCCGGAAAATCCCTGGCGCCGGAAAAGCACATGTACGAGGAGTTGATTTACGTTATCAGCGGCCGCGGCGCGGCAACGGTATGGAACGAAGGCGAGCCCAAGCGGACGTTCGAGTGGCAGGAAGGCTCGCTGTTCTCGCCGCCGCTCAATTCCTGGCATGAAATTTTTAACGGAAATGGCAGCGAGCCTGCCCGTTTTCTCGCCGTCACCAGCGCGCCCTGCATGATGAATCTGATTCACAATAGCGATTTTATGTTCAATTGTCCCTACGTCTTTCACGATCGCTATCAGTCTCAGGAGGATTACTTCGGCAATCCCGGCACCTGGTATTCCGGCCGCACCTGGCGCACCAACTTCGTCGCCGATGTCAAGAATTTGAAACTCTTAGAATGGAGAGAGCGCGGCGGCGGCGGCTCGCAGGTGCGTTTGGAATTGTCCGAGAACACGCTTTGCGGCCATATCTCGCAGTTCGCCGTCGGCAATTACAAAAAAGCTCACTTTCACGGTCCCGGCGCCCATGTGATCATCCTTGCCGGCGAAGGCTACTCGCTGCTGTGGCCGCGCGGTCAGGAGATCAAACGCTTCGATTGGCAGCCCGGCAGCCTCGTCGTCCCGCCCGGCGGGTGGTTCCATCAGCATTTTAATTCCGGTTCCGTCCCGGTGCGCTACCTAGCGCTGCGCTGGGGTAGCCAAAAGTATCACGAGATGTGGGGCGAAGGCCGCGGCAAAGCCGACGTCGATGTTAAACTCGGCGGCAACCAGATCGAATATGAAGACGAAGACCCGATCGTCAGAAAAATGTTTTCGCAGGCATGCGCCAAAGCCGGCGTGACCAATTTGATGGAAGCGTATTACCCAGCAGCTTGAAATTCGTCGCCTGTTTCAGTCAGATTGGCGGAATCCCCCAACGATGGCGCGCTTGCCGCCGTCCCAAAACTGCTGAACTTGCTGGTAGCCGGCTTGGCGCAGCCAATCGAGCTGTTCATTCACCGATGGCCGCATTCGGTCGAGATTCAAAAACCAGCCGCCAGGATTCAGCAACTCAAAACTTTCGCCGTAGATCGAACGAATGGTTGCGTGCTCACGCACATTGTGGATCGCGATCGACGACACCACCGCATCGAAAGGTCCTTCGAGTTTTTTGCTCCACCCCGGTTCGCTCAAGTCGCTCTGAATGAACTTGACGCGGTCTTTAAATTTGGCCAAGCGCTCCCGACCGAGCGCGAGCATCTCCGCCGAACCGTCGTGACATACCGCTTGAGCGTTGGGGAACTGGCTTAGAAGATAGAACGTCAATGCGCCATAACCCGAGCCTATATCGAGAATCTTGATTGGCGCATCCCTGTCGAATGGCATGGTCGCGGCGATAACGCCAAAGGCTTGGTCGCGATGAGGTTCGCTGTCATCTTGACGGTCGGCCCATTCGAGCACGTAGTCGCGCGATGCCCAATCGTGATGATCCCACGGATCGGAAATATCAGCCATTTACTTACCTCCTTGAGAACCAAAACGGAATGATTTAAATGCTTGCATTGTTCCCGCATGTCAACTCTTCAGTCTACTGCAAAAATAGTTTTTGATACTCTTTCTTTTTCTCGGCGTAGGTTTTGGCATCGAGCCGGTCCATCGGCACGAACTCAATTTTGTTCACGCCTTCGAGCGGCGGCACGATGCCTTTACGATTGACGAACTCGCCGAGCTTGGACATGAGATTCATGCATTCGTCATCGAGAAAATAATCGATGAACGCTTTGCCCGCGTTGGGATGCGGTGCTTTGTTGCCCAAGCCGACGTAATTGCCGTCGCCAAGCAACTTGGGCATGCGCACATAATCCAAAGGCGCGCCCTGCTGACGGAACACGTAGGTGTAATGCAAGAGCGTGATCGCGATCGGGACTTCGCCGCTGACCGCGCGTTCGACCGGCGGCAGTAGCGACTCGGCAAGAATCGGTTTCGTCGCAGCCAAGTCGCGGATAAATTTGTCGGCGCGATCTTTGCCCATTAATTTCGGCAGACTCGCGACCCACTGGGTGGTTGTCGTATGTTGCGTCGGATCGGGCATGATCACTTTGCCTTTGAACTGTGGCTTCACGAGATCTTCAAATGACTTCGGCGCGTCAGCGGGCTTGATCGAGTTTGTGTTGTAAACGATGCCGATGAGAAGCGTGCGGTAATTCGGCCCGAGATTGGCATCGATCAACGCTTTGGGATAGTCCGCCGCCGCGGGCGATTCATATTTGGCGAACACACCCTCCCTTTGCATCAAGAACATCGGATCGGCGATTGTGATCGCGACATCGAAGAGCGGCTTGCCGGCGCGGTGCTCGTTGAGGGCGCGGTCGAGAACCTTGGTTGACGATCCTCTCCAATATTCCATCTCCAGGCCAGTCTTCTTCTTAAAGCCCGCGGCAATACCATCCGAGATGCTCGACTCCATCGAGCTGTAGACAACCACTTTGCCGCCTTCTTTTTTTGCCGCGTCGACGAGCTTGGCATCTTGACCATGAGCGGCACCAATCATAAACCCGAAAATCATTAGACCTAGTATTCTTTTACGCATGG
>DATLCH010000117.1:0-6901 GCA_035526465.1 Candidatus Limnocylindrales bacterium
GTCGTACCAGCCGCCGCCGCGCAGCACTTTACTGGTGCCGCTGCTGGGTCCCTTGGGATTGCGCCGGTCTGCGTACGGGAAGCTCTCCGAAAACCAATCTGCCGTCCATTCCCAGGCGTTACCGGCCATGTCGTGAATGCCGAAAGGACTTGCGCCTTTACGGTGGCTGCCGACTCGAGCGACGCCGCCTTTATAAACTGCTTTCTCGTACTTCTGAGCAAAGCGCGCATGCTCGGGCGTAGGGGGCTCGTTGCCCCACGGGTATTTACGTTCGTCCATGCCGCGTGCTGCCCGCTCCCACTCGGCATCGGTCGGGAGGCGCCGGCCTACCCACTGGCAATAACTATTTGCATCTTGCCAGTCCACGCCGATCACCGGCAAATCAGTGCCATTGTTTAAATCAACCGTGTCCCATTCCTCGGGCGGTCTGACGTTTCCAGTGGCCTGCAAGAAACGAGCGTAACGTCCGACGGTTACTTCATACCGATCGAGGTAAAATGCCTCGACGAAGAGCTCGCGCCGAGGCGAGTTTTCATCATCGCCTCCGAGAAAGGCCCCGGCCGGGATCAAAACAGCAGACGCGCCATCTTTGCCGACTCGTTCCCTGCTATCCCTGCCGCGCAGAGCATAAAACACTCCGCCGACGACCACTAGGGCGACCACCAGCGCTGCGCTCAGGTACTTGAGCCGTCGTCGCCGGCGCTCCTTGGCAATGCGATAAACCTCGGCAGCAACTGCAGCGGGCAGGTTGCCGTCAGTTTGAAAAAACGTCACCGCTTTGAGTAGAGCCGGTAATTTTTCAACGTCGACGTTTCCAAGCACCACCGGCAACACCTTGATCAGCGCTTTTTCGGCAATGCTTAGCTCGGTCAAGGTGTAACTGCCGGCATCGACAGCATTGGCGCTGATCAAAAACATAAACAGATCGGAGTTCTCGATCGCCGACCGAATGCGGTTATGATACTCGTCCCCGGCCGGCAGATCGGCGCGGTCGAAGAACACTGTATGGCGCTGATCGCGTAGTGCCAGATAGATGGATTTCGCCATTTCGCGATCTTGCGAAGCGTAACTAAGAAAAATTCTCATCGAGTCGCTTACCGGGCGCCATGACTCTCAGTCAAGGATGCATAGTACTTCTACGGCTTTCTCGTTTCTTCGGGAACTTTGCCGCCCCATAGCTCTTTCATGAAGCCGCTCTTGTCGAGATTCTCGACGAACATGTTGTCAAACACCTCGTTCGGTTTGCGGCGAATTACTGTGCCCTCTTCGCGGGCATTTTCCATGGTCTCGGCAACCATTTTCGCCGGCACGATCAGGCGCCGATTAATCAAGCGCTTGGCGTAGGCATCGTAAGCCGATTGCAGGGTATCGGCATCGTTGATCCGCAACGTCTTTCCCACCGACGCCATGCCAACCTCCGGCTTCTTCTCGACGAGAAATACCGACTCGGCCAGTGCCGCGACCATCTTTTGGACCAACGCCGGCTTCTCTTTGAAAGTCTTGGCGTTAACGAACAGCGAACTATAGATGAACGGGAGCCCGAGGTCGCTGAGATGATAGATCACGTTGAAGCCGTCTTTCCTGCCGCGGGCATCGAGCGGGGGCTGGATCAGGATGGCTTGAAATACATCTTGCACCAGCGCGGTGTAACGTTCCGTCGGCGTACCGCCGACTGTCGCCAGAGTAACATCCTTATCGCTCAGGTTATGCTTCTTGAGGAAATCCTTCGCCAATTTGTAAGTAAAATCGCCCGGCCGCGTCACGCCAATGGTCTTGCCTTTGAGATCGGCGGGACGCTTGATGTCCTTGCGCGCCAAGACGACATAGGGCAGCCCCACGAGCGGAGAAGCGACCAGCTTGCCGTCCATACCGGTGGCAATGCGCGCGATGTTCGCGTCGGCGTTGCAATAAAGGAAACTGATTTCATCCGCAGCCAAAGCCGCCGCCGCGACACTACCGCCGCGCACGACGATATGCTCGGCGATGACGCCATACTTGTCGAATAGTTTGTTATCGAGTGCGGCGTAGAGATGAATGAACCCGCCGGTAATCGCGCAGGTGCCGATGCGCGCACGAACGGGCGGCTCGCCGGACTTGGCAAGATATGGATTGGCTCGTGCCCAGTCTCCCGAGCCTACGCTAATAACTGCAAATAAAACTAAACTTCTGGCCAAGCTCACAAACATCGAGCACATGCAGCACCCCGTTCATTATTTTTTAATCTGCCCTATATACGAGCTTTCAATCGAGAGGGTCAATGGACTAACGACAGTTTTGAGAATGCCAAATGCAGATGCGGCTTCGCGCTCGTCACGGGGCCGGCGCTGCATCACTTTCTGAACCACCAACCTTTCCACGCGTCGACCAACGCGGCGAATCTCGCATAGCCCGCTGCACCGGGATGGGCGCCATCGCCGGCAGATACTTCAGCCATCCATACTGCGTCTGCATACAAAGCATCGAAGGTCGACAGAAACTCAACTCCTTCAGCTTTGGCAACTTGCCCCATGGCCAGCGACAATTGACGAGTGCGATCATTATGCTGTCGATCGGCAATCGGCGGAGGGCCGATCAGCGCAGTGCGGTAATCGCATTGCCGCGCTGTTTGCAGAATCTGTCGAGTATTCTCGATACTGACTAACTGGGGAACTCGCGTGCGACCCTCCTCGACCGTGGTGTCGTTGACGCCATAGGAAAACACCACATACGGTGTACACGGATGCGGCAAGCGCCGCCGAGCTTCCAACTCCCAGCGTGCGGCAATCTCGCTGCTGGTCTCACGCCGCACTCCCAAATCGTAGCAAGTCAGCTTGTAACCTCGCTCCCGGGCCAGAATCGATACTCGGCCGGTCCAACCGAGATACTCCGGATCCTCACTACCATGGACGAAAGAATCGCCGATGAAGCAAATTCGCAAATCGTTATCTTGCATGGCTCCCCATCGTCTTTTATTTTATGGCGTTAAGCGGGCGATTATTGGTCGGAATGGAAGACTCGAGGGTGCGGTTGCGTTTAATGGACGTGGTGTCGCCACCATCACCGACATCTTTATGCATTTAACCGACGAATCACACGTAACTCCTCAGGGCGCGTTCATTCCGGTTGTCCGCCGGCGGTCACTCGCGAAAGTTTAATTTGACATCGGACGATCGGGTTGGATAGTGTCGGGTTCAGCCGAATGACCCGTCACAACAGCCAGCCGTTCCGAAGGAGGTTTATATGCCGAAGATTACCAGCATCAGTCATATCGTGCTTTACGTTAAGGATCTGGACAAGATGGTCGACTTCTACACCAACATGCTGGGGTTAGTTAAGTACCGTGAAAATGCCGGTCGGATGGTTTTTCTCACTCCCGATCCAGAGTTAGACGATCACCAACTCGCTCTCGTCAAAGGCCGTGAAGGCGACGCCAAGCTCATCGCCCATATCGCCTGGAAGGTGGAGACACCGGCGGAGATCAAAGAATTCTACGACCGTTTCAAAGCCGCGGGCGTGCCCATCGACCATTGCGTCAGCCATGCTTACGCCGAGATGGGCAACACCGTCTCATGCTATTTCCTCGATCCCGAAGGCAACCGCATCGAAGTCTATGCCCTGGTCGCCGAGCGCGACGACGCGCGCGAAAACCGCCCATTGGATTTGGACAAGAGCTTAGGTGAAATCGTCGCCGTCGCGAGCGGTCGGGCGCCCGCGAGTGCCGCGCACTGAACCACTATTACGCTTCAACGAGTTCCGACCGGCTCCAGTCCACTTTTGATAATGGCGCTGGCCGCCGCGGGCGAGGCAAGAAATTTGATCACCGCGTGAGCCGCGGCGATAGCCGTAGTAGTTTTACCGACCCCCGCCGAGAATACCGAAACCTTCTGCACTTCCGGCGGCAGTGGTGTGACATGCGCAATACCAGGTACGGGCATGAGCTCGCTCATCTGCTGGAAGCCAATCTCCGCTTCACCGCGCGCAATCACTGCGCCGACGCGCTCGCCGCCGCCAATGAGCCTGCTCTTGCTCATCACCTGGTCGGCGATTCCCAACCGCTGGTAAAGTTCTTTGGTGAGATAATCGCCGCTGACGCTAGCCGAGTAGGCAATCGATTTGGCTTGGAGGAGCGTGCGCTTCAACGCGTCCACCGAAGTGATATCGGGCTTGGCTGCTCCCGCCCGCACCGCCATACCGATGGCCGAACGGACCAGTGGAGTATAGCCATCGGCCAGAACTAACCCGTCTTTTATAAAATCGCTAAGTACGCCGTCCGCGACGATGATCACGTCGACGGCCTCGCCGCGTTTTAGCCGATTGGGAATTGAATTCTCCCCAGTTCCAATGGAGGTCGCGGCGGTAACGATCTTTTTCTTGATCAAGGCTTCGAGTTGAGGAATCAGCTCAAGGTACGCCGCGGTAAAAGCGCCTGAGGTCATCACTCTGAATTCGGTGTTTACAGCATCCATGTTCGATTTCTTTCAGCGCTCGTCGTTATTGGCTCGAGCCGTTGTTGCAAATCTTTTTCCCAGAGGATTTATCCGTCGAAGAAAAAAGCCAGTTAAGTCATCTCATACTCTTCCTTGGCCGGTCGACGCCGCGTTTCAATATGGCGCACCATCCTTATGCAGGAACTGCCATTTACCGTCACCGTCCAACACTGCTTGTAAATCGTCGTCTGGATAGCTCCCGCCATCCCCGGCGCTACGGTCGCCGACCTCGAGATAGACAACGTCTTCGTTGCCTCGATTAACCAGATGATGGCCATTTCCGGTACCGGCTTTAAAACCGGCGCACATTCCTGGCAAAAGCGGGGTCTCACCGTCATCGGTGATGAGTACCGCGCGTCCCGTCAAGATGTAAACGAACTCATCTTGCTTTGAGTGGGCGTGGCGCAGCGCAGACGAGCCGCCCGGAACAAGGCGGGTTAGATTCACACCGAAATTGGTCAGGCCGAACGGATCACCGAGCGGCCGCTTCTCTCGGCCCGCCATGCGCGATGCAAATGGCTCGGGATAATTTGTCGGCTTGGTTCGCAGTGCCGCATCCGCGGCAATGATCGCTATGGGGTATTGAGTATTTGCCATAAGTTCTGGCCTCGTGGTCACTATTGCATTGAATGCAAACCAAACATATTGCCTTCGGTATCAAAGGCCAAGGCAATGAATCCGTACTGGCCAATGGAGATTTTTTCTCGTTGTATGCGGCCGCCGGATGCCGTAACGCGCCCCGCTTCCACGGCGCAATCGGCGCAAGTGAAATAAACCAGCGTACTGTTGCCACCCGAGGGGAAACCATCCATCTTGACCAGTGCACCCGAGGCCCCGGCTCGGTCCATCGCCATGGGAAAACTCCACATCTCCAATTCTGGGTTGTTTAGCCTCTCCAACTTAAGCTGAAAAACCGCTTCATAAAACTTCTTCGCCCGAGCCATGTCTTGCACGTATATTTCAAACCAGCCGACCGGATTGTTTGCCATTTATGACTCCTTTCAGTTGGATTAACGGTGGTTTCGAATACTAGCTGCCTGAACTAAACGGCCCTCGGCCTAAGCCGAATGGAAATCGACTTTTCTTTCCGTCATTCCGGCGCAGGCCGGAATCTAGGCTTCTTCGGCGTTGCAGGCTTGACGTTCGTCACTTTGTAAACCCGACCGTGCTTATCGTAGGTCGTCCACTCACCAACCTGCTGGCCTTTGTCAAAGGTGCCGGAGCGCATCTTCGTTCCGTCCTTGCGAAACCATTCCCAGTACCCTGTTAGCACGCCGTCGAGAATTTGCCCTTTGGCCCACAAGCTTCCGTCGCGATGGTATTTGATCTGCGGTTTGACGGAGCGGAATTTCGCGACCATAGCTAGTCACTTCAGGCAAATCATAGTCTCACAGAGTTGCTTCGGTCACGCTGCCGGCCGGGCATAGGGTACTGTTAGCATCTCCCACTGGTGACCATCCGGTTCGTTCCAGTAGATGTTGCTGCCACCGAGCTCCGTGTTGATCTGCATATCGACGGGACCGCGCACAGTGCTGCGATATTTGATTCCAGCGGCCTTGATGCGTTCAAGTATCGAATCGAACTCTTCCTGCTCGACGCGAAAACAAAAGTGATAGATCGGAAAGTCTTCGTCGGTTTCAATAAAGTCGAGCGTCAGTCCATCATTGACGTAGACCGGCGAAAACGGGCCTGCGCTAGTTGCTGCCCAGGGAACCCCCAAAAGCTCAGCCAAGAGTTTTGCCGAATCCACTGCTTTGCGCGAGGGCACGATGGTATGATCGAGATGGATCGTCATATCAGTTTCCTACAGTCGGTGAACAGTTCTATCGACGTTCCGCCTGGATTGTGTATCGCGTCACTCCTCGGACTCGCATAGCTGTGCAAGCTGTTGCAGCACAGTTGCCCAGGCGTAATTGCAGAAGCCGAAATAGTCACTGGACTCAGCCCAGCCGGAATGGCGAAAATCGAGAATGGCCAGCGCCGGCACTCCGGCTGCCCACGAGACGTTGGCCGGCGCAAACTTCTCTCGTTCGGTGAGTTCAAAAGTTAAATGCGTGCCGGTCCAGGCAAACGCAGGAGTAGTCTTATTGTGAATACTAATGCATTCCCACTCGACGCGTTTATTGGGAACCATCTCAAGCACTTTCAGTTTCACGACACCGTGCTCTGGGCCTGGATTGTGCTCGAATATTAGACCGTCATCTGTTCTTGTCGCTGTTTGCTTATCCCACCAGCGACTGATTCCTTCCGCGCTGGAAATCAACTCGTAGACCCTGGCCACTGGAGCATTGATCCATACTTGATGGTATATCGTTGCCATCGTGATTCTCCTTTGAGAAGCCCAAGCCTCGAGATCTCCGGGTAACGATTTACAACGTCGACATAATTAGAGTTCAGCGCACTTCGGCAATCCTCGCGATGATCACGTCGCCGTC
>DATLCH010000237.1:0-4140 GCA_035526465.1 Candidatus Limnocylindrales bacterium
GTAATGATCGCGGTAATCCAAGCCGAGGTCTTGAGCCCGAACAGCGCCGTGGTCGCGACTTCCGACATGCGCAGCGCTCCCTTCATCTCAGTGACCGGAACCGCATAAATATAAACGGCGATAATCGCCAAATAGAGCACGATCACCGAGCCCACCGTGAAAGCGGAAAACAGCGTGATCACGACACTGACGTAGGTGAACAACGTGCCCCAAGTGTTGGTGAGAATCAGCAAGCAACTCCATAGCGCTTGCAGCAGAATTGCCTTGGTTGGAGTGCCGAAATTCGGATGGACGTAGGTGAGCTGGTGGAAGAACACCCCGTCCTTGGCCATCGCGTAATATATCCGCGGCCCTATCATGGTCACCACGTTTAGGGCGCCGAGAATGGAAACGGTGATAATCGCCGTGATCCACGCCGAAGTTTTGTAGCCGAAAAGCGCCGTGGTCGCGACTTCCGACATGCGCAGTGCGCCTTTCATTTCGGTCACAGGCACCGCGTAGATATAAACCGCGTTGATTGCCAAGTAGAGCGCAATGACGATCGACACGCCGTACATCAGCGCCCGCGGCAAGTTCTGTTCGGGGTCCTTAACTTCGCCGGCGATATAGGTCACCGCATTCCACCCTGAGTAGGCGAAGATTACCGGTATGAACGCGGCGCCGAACAAACTGGAGTTGCCGATTTTTTCCCAGTCGAAAAGCGGCTCGAAATGGCTCGAGTTGCCGTCGCCGAAAAAAATGCCCAGGAGAATGATTCCCAAGAGCGCGCCGATTTTCAAAATCGTTAAAATATTTTGCGTTACCGTTCCCTGTCTAACACCGAGACAGTGTAGTCCGGACAAAACCAACACGGTGCCCATCGAGAACAGCGTGCCGATTTTTACAGTGATCGGTATCACCGGCAGCGCTAACGAAAAGAGCACGTCTTCCGAGCCGAGCACGGGAAAGAAAAATGCCATGAAGCCGTTCAATATCACCGAAAGAAATGCGATGGCGCCGGAAAAGGTGACTAGGAACGAAGACCAGCCGGAGAGAAACCCCATCAGCTTGCCGTAAGCCTCACGGATATAAATGTAGTCGCCTCCGGCGTAGGGCAAACTGGCCGCCAATTCAGCACAGGTGAGCGCGCCGGCAAGCGCGAGCAACCCGCCGAAGAGCCAAACAAGCAGTACCCCGCCCGGTGTCGGCAAGGTCTCGGCAATGGCGCCGGTGGAGATAAAAATTCCTGTCCCGATCATGTCCCCGGCAATCAGCATCACCGCTGAAAATAAACCAATTTGCCGTTTAAGCTCAGTTTGCATAGCGACTAGGAATACAGGGAAACGAGAAAACAGGCAAATCTTTTCCGTCGCAAGAGTGGCTAGTTCGCAAGATCCCACTCCTACTTCGGAATGACGGTAATTTATCATGTAAGCCGAGCGAGAAATCTATGCGAACGAGCCACAGAACCTTTTGAAAGGGCCACGACGGTCCGCCACGCCGCTCTTAATCACTTACCGTGGAAATTCTAGTGCTAATTCCGGCGCACTGTCGGCGATTTTGAAGGAGAAGTTATGAAGCTGTTCGTGACGTTGGTCGGCTTGTTGCTCGCGGTTACCGCCCAAGCCCAGGACGCGGCGAAGCGCGATCAGCACCAAATGCACCGATTGCATACTGATCCCGCCGCTTACATAAATGCCCTGGACGATCCCAAGCGCGACGAATATCAAAAACCTCATCAAGTCTTAACCGCCCTGAATATAAAACCCGGCGAAGTAATCGCGGACATCGGCGCCGGCACAGGCTATTTCACATTTCGCCTGGCCCATTTTGTCGGAGACAAGGGCAAAGTCTACGCGGTCGACGTCAGCCCCGAGATGATCCGCCACATCAACCGGCGCACTCGCGATTCGAAGACCACCAATGTCATTTCCATCCTCGCCGACAATGACGATCCGCTGCTGCCGGAGCGCTCGGTCAATCGCATTTTCGTCTGTGATGTCTGGCATCATGTCGAGAATCAGACAAAATATCTCGCAGCGCTGAAAAAGATACTCAGACCAGGCGGCGAGGTCGTCATGATCGATTTCCACAAGAAAGAATTGCCTTTCGGCCCTCCGCTCCAAATGAAAATCGCCCGCGAGGATCTCGTCAAGCAAATGGAATCGAGTAGCTTCCGGCTAAGCAAGGAATATACGTTTTTACAGTATCAATACTTCCTGGTGTTCACGCCCAAATAATCGTCACGGGTTAATCTCCCGCAATGCCATAGAAGCGGATTGCGTTTTTGTAGAGGATCACGTCTTTATCCGCTACTGACAGTTCTCGATTGTCGATCAGCTCGTGCAACTCTTTCTTGCAAGTTTCGGCATTCACCTCATGGGGAAAGTCGCTGGAATACATAAACGGCTCGTTGCCGACCATCTGCACGGCTTTGCCGATTAGCGGCTCGCCGCCTTCGCAGCCGATGAAGATACGCCTGTCTTTAACATGGCGTATAATATAATCGCTGACTTTCTCGCCGGATTGCAGTTTGAGATAACTGCCGCGCAGATCGCGCATGACATGAGTGTCGTAGGAGCGGTCGAACCTTTCCAAGCAGAATAGAAACCACGCCACTCCGCCCTCGAGAAAACCGAAGCGAACTTTCGGGAATCTATCCATTACACCATTGAAAATCAGCGACGCCAGCGAAACCATTTGTCCCAGCGGATGGCCGATGGCGTGCACCGCCGCATATGGGTCGAGACCATCCATACCCATGTTGCCGTGCACACCGCCGTGAACGGCAACACAGCAACCGAGTTCGTTGGCCGCTTCATACACTGGAAAATAAGTCGGCGTGCCCAGCGGCGGCGCATGCAAACTGTTCGACGGCAGCACCGCGCCGCACATTCCGAGCTCGGTTACGGCACGCCGCAATTCATCGCCCGCAGCCTGAGAATTGATAAGTGCTTGCGGCAAGAGCGCCAAGCCGCGAAAGCGTGGACTCGCCTGTAAATAGGTCTCGTGCAGCCATTCGTTGTAGGCCCGCGTGGCATCGATGGCCCAGTCCGGGTTGACGATATTCGCCGACGCCACGCCAGCGGTCGGATAGAGCACGGTCGCTTCGATGCCGACTTCGTCCAAAAACGCCAACCATTCCTTCGGCCCTGCCTTGCGATTGAATGCACCTGGCGGCATATCGACGAGATGGCCGGCGTGCAAATGATCGAAAGGCGGGAACGGATTGAACGGCTGCTCGCGCGCCTTGTCCCGATAGGCCTGCGGCATCCGCGCGATGATCGCCGCCGAATTCTCGGCGACATGACCGTCGGCGTCGATGATCCGTCTGGATTCTGTGACCATATTTACCAATTCCTTCCCTATACGATTGGCTCACACTCCACTCACCAAACCTTCCCAGCCTTTCTTACATCCTTCCCCTCGACGGGGAAGGACCGAGGAAGGGGTGCCCAGGTTTTTCAAAAACGTGCGCAGCATCCCCATCCTACCCCATCAGAGGCTGTGTCGTGTTGCGCAAATGCCTAACCTGTCATCCCGAGCGCAGCGAGGGATCTCATGTTTTCAGCCAAATACGAAGAAAAGATTTCTCGGCTTCACCGCGAAATGACAGTTGCGACACAGTCTCTCAAGACGACTCACTGAATACCAAAGCCATTGAGCAATACGCAACGCATTAAACATTGCGTTATTCGACCACAGCATCGTATAGATCAACCAGTCTTATTTGGAGGCAGTGCCCATGAAGATCATGGTCGTCGGCAGCAGCGGCTACATCGGCCGCCACGTCGTAAAGAATTTAGCTGCGCAAGGCGCGGAAGTCATCGCCTTCGATCTCGTGCCCGCAGCCACGCAATGGTCGGTGCCCGGAGTGCCATTCATTCAAGGCAACATGACTAACCTCGAAGAGGTGATGTCGGCAGTCCTGGAAAATGGCGTCCAACGCATCATCGCCCTCGGTTACTATATGACGCCGCTGCTCTCGCCTGAATGCCGCGACCTGCTGAACGCCGCCCGCGTCAACATCATCGGCGTGACCAACCTATTCGAAGCCGCGCGCTTGGCAAAAATTCCGCGCGTCGTCTTCGCCAGCACAGTCGGCATCTTCGGCTACCAAGACGGCTACGGTCCGGAGCCGATCGATGAAAACACCGAACC
>DATLCH010000249.1:0-6568 GCA_035526465.1 Candidatus Limnocylindrales bacterium
GGACTTGGCCAGCTCTTCTTCGAACATTTTTCGGATGTTTGGATTCTCGTCGTAATACTCGATTTGGTTTCCCCCAGCTTTGACGTCCTTGTCAACCTTGGTGATATCGCCGAAGCCTTCGCCAAGGCTATATTTGATTCCGCCCAAACGCGGCGGCAAGTAGCGTGCGCCCGTCGCGCCAGTATTGAAATGCTGGTGCCACATCATCGCCGGCGGGGTAAAAACACTGCCGTCCTGCCAATCATACCGCTTGGGCTCCTCGCCCTGACGCCAGAACATCGAGAAGCCTTTACCTTTGATAATGATGACGTTAAAACCGGGACCGTGGCGGTGGGCTTTTTTGTAGGTACCCACCGGAAATTCGGAGATATGCGCAGCCATGGAGCCATTGGCCATTTCCAACATGACGTTCTTGCCGCCGCCACCGCGCTCGACCCAATCTTCCAACGCGAAGCTCCGCGCGTCGGCGATGAAGTTGGTGTCCCACACGCGGCCGGGGTAGGCTTTACCTTTGCCGCTAAAATATTCCGGGTCGCCATCGAAGCGATCGGAAAAATCGCGCGGTGTGTTGAAGACAAAGTCCTCATGATGAAACAAGTTGAAAACAATCGGTGCGCTGTTGACTGAGAAAAATCGCGCCGGCTCGTCACCGGAACCGTTGAAGTGCTGATATGTGCAATTAAGCGGAAGGGCGAACAAACTGCCGTCATGCCACTCAAAGGTCTGCTTGGCGCCCTTGTCGTTCCAAATGGTCGTCGCGCCCCGGCCTTTGAGGACAAAGTGCAGGTCCTCATAGAGGTGGCGCAACGGATTTGATTTTTTGCCGGCAGGAATCTCGCTTACATAGGCGCCAGTGGCCCCCTCGGCACCCTCCATATTGATGAACGCGCCGCTGCCGCCGGTGCGTGCCCAGGGTTTAAGATCGACTTTCTTGAGGTCTTGGACGAAAAAGGTCTTGATGATCGGGATCCCCTCACCCAACTGCCACTTATCGTAAAAGGGAATATTATCCATCACGTTATCGGTTTGTTCTGCTGGTTTAGACATAACTTTCCTCCGCGAAACTTGCAGGTTTAATATCGCATCGATTCAGCGAAAGCAAGGTGACTCGTGCCTCATACGTCGGTCGAGAAAACGCTTGAAAACGCGTCGATGAATCTGGCTATAGCATTGACTTTGAAGAGCAAACTCTACTAAATGGCCACTACGTAATCGATGCCTCAGCATCGTTAAAGGACTGCGACGAGAGTAAAGGAGAGCTCGCTTGGCAACGACGATCGAAGCCCCGATGGTGGGTAAAGTTCTGAAAATCGAAAAACAAGTTGGCGACCACGTTGAAGAGGACGATGTGGTCATTGTCATGGAAGCCATGAAAATGGAAATTCCCGTCGTCGCTCCCACCGCCGGGACGATAAGAGAAGTTAACGTTTCTCCGGGCCAAGCCGTCGAAGCCGAGCAGGTGCTCGCCGTCATCGAATAACTGCAGATTTCATCCTTCTCAGTATTCTAATCCCCAAGGAGATTTTCATGGACACCTGGACGTTCGGCTGGACGCTGGCGTTGATCGGTATGGGCGGGACCATGTTGGTCCTCTGGCTCATGAGTCTAATGATTTTGCTCATTAGAAAAATTTTCCCGTATCAAGCCGACCCCTCGGCAGCGAAGAAAGGTTAATATCAGTTAATGGAATCCGCATTAGTTTCCGGCGTCCAAGGCTTATTTGCCGGTGTCGTGAGCGTCACCCCGGGCCACGTCATCATGCTCGCCATCGCTGTGGTGCTGCTCTATCTGGGCATCAAAAAAGGCTACGAACCTCTGCTGCTGGTTCCGATCGGTTTCGGCGCAATCCTCGTCAACATTCCGCTCGCCGACATGATGGGTAAGGACGGTTTTCTGCGATTTTTTTACGATGCCGGCGTCCTGACAGAAGTGTTTCCATTACTGATTTTTATCGGCATCGGCGCGATGACCGATTTCCAACCGTTGTTGCAGAATCCTAAAATTATTCTACTCGGCGCCGCCGGCCAGTTTGGCATTTTCTTGACCTTGCTTCTCGCGCTGGCTCTGGGATTCGACAAGCTCGATGCAGTCGCAGTGGCTGTCATCGGGGCATGCGATGGACCAACGGCGATTTACGTCAGCTCGAAATTTGCACCGCACATGCTCGGTGCTGTATCTGTCGCGGCTTATTCGTATATGTCTTTGGTACCTTTGATCCAGCCGCCGATCATGCGCGCTTTCACGACGGAGAAGGAACGGAAGATCGTCATGGGCGCAGCTAAATTGGAACCGATCTCCAAAACTACCAAAATCGTCTTTCCGATCGCGGTAACCATTTTCGCCTCGATCTTAGCTCCCAAAGGCGCGCCGCTCATCGGTACCGTAATGCTTGGCAATTTACTGCGCGAAAGCGGCGTGGTGGAGCGGCTTAAGAGCGCCTCGGAAAACGAGATCGCCAATATTGTTACGTTGCTCCTCGGATTGTGTATCGGCGCCACAATGGAAGCGGATAAATTTTTGAAGGCGCAGACGCTGTTGATTTTAGGTCTTGGCTTTATCGCGATCAGTTTGGACACTGTCGTTGGACTGCTGTTCGGCAAGTTAATGTGCTTGATGACCGGCGGCAAGATTAATCCGCTGATCGGCGCTGCGGGCATATCGGCGTTTCCCATGGCTGCCCGCGTGGTCCAAACCGAAGGCCAGAAATACAATAAGAAAAACTACCTGTTGATGCACGCCATGAGCGCCAACGCCGGAGGTCAGATCGGTTCGGTCATTGCCGCGGCAGTTATGCTTTCGGTGTTGCAAGGAATGGGAATAGTCACTGGATAATTAGGCGGCGCCCATGTCGAAGTCGAGACAAGAGCTGGAAAACAAACTCGCTGGTCTGGAACAGAAAATCGTTGCAGGCGATCCCAAGACCACGGCGAAACTCCATGACCAGGGCAATCTCACCGCTCGTGAGCGCATCGAGAAATTGTTAGACCCAGCCACCTTCGTCGAAGAATTTATGCTAGCGGAAACGCCGTGCATGGACTTCGGCATGTCCGAACGCAAGCAACCATCCGACGGGGTTGTCACCGGTTTTGGTAAGATCGACGGGCGGCCGGTTTACGTCTATTCTCAAGACCGCTCGATCCTCGCCGGTAGCGTCGGCGCAGCCCACGCGGAAAAAATCGCGTACGTGATTCAGAGTGCCCGCAAGCTCGGCATGCCAGTGATTGGCCTCAACGACTCAGCCGGCGCACGCATCCAGGAAGGGCTGAGCGTTACTTCGGCCATTGGCAAAATCTTTTTCGAAAACAGCATCGCCTCCGGCTGCGTTCCGCAAATCTCCGCGATCATGGGGCCCTGCATCGGCGTTGGTTCCTATTCGCCCGCGCTTACCGACTTCATTTTACAGGTGCAGAACTCCGGTCAAATGTTCATCACCGGGCCGGCCGTGATCAAAGAAGTGTTGGGTGAAACCGTAACCATGGAAGAGCTCGGCGGCGCCAAGCTTCACTCGGAGGTCTCAGGCGTTACCGACCTAGTGGCGAAAAACGATGAGGAATGCCTGGCGCAGATTCGCCGGCTGGTCGGTTTCTTACCGGCTAACTTCGAAGAGAAACCGCCGCGCAAAAGGACTACCGACGATCCTAACCGTACTCTAGACAATCTAGAAAGCATCGTGCCAGAGGACATGAAACGCGCCTACAACATCGTCCAGGTAATCAAAGCTATCTGTGACGATGGCGATTTTTTCGAAATGAAGGCCAAATTTGCGCGCAATCTTGTCATCGGATTTGGCCGTCTCGATGGACATCCGGTGGGCTTCGTTGCCAACCAGCCGATGTTTTTAGCCGGCAGCTTGGATGTCGATGCTGCCGATAAAGCGGCGCGTTTTATTCGTTTCTGTGATGCTTTCAACGTGCCGATCATTACCTTGATGGATGTACCCGGCTTCTTTCCGGGAAAACAGCAGGAAGAAAAGGGCATTATCCGCCACGGCGCCAAAATGCTCTATGCCTACGCCGAAGCGACCGTGCCGAAAATCACCATCGTGCTAAGAAAAGGATACGGCGGCGCAAAACAGGCGCTGTGCACCCGCGAGATGGGCGCCGATCAGTTATTCGTCTGGCCGGGAGTCGAACTCGCGGTGATGGGCGGGGGCGGCGCGGTGAATGTGCTGTATAAGAAGGAGATCGATCAATCCAGCGATCCGGCAAAAACTCGCGCCGAAAAACTCGCGGAATACCAAGAACGCTTCAGCGGTCCGTTTGAGGCCCTCTCGAAACAATTCGCCCATGCCGCAATCCGACCGGCGGAAACGCGCAAGCGGCTGATTCAATGCCTCGAAATTTTGGCTGGTAAGAAAGAAGATCGACCGCGCAAGAAACACGGTCTCATGCCGGTGTAAGCCATTCGTCCTTGTCAAGTCGCGTCGGCAGGGAAAAATAAAAGCTGCTGCCTTTGCCCAGGCCACTCTCGACCCAGATACGCCCGCCATGGGCTTCAATGATTTTTTTGCAAATCACCAGCCCGATACCGCTGCCGCGCTTTTGACTTTTTTCACTGCTCGACACTTGACTATACATTTGAAAAATATGTTTCTGCTCCTCAGCGTCGATGCCGACGCCGGAATCGCGCACTGAAACGACAACCGAGCCGTCGGTTCGGCATGCGGCCACTTCGATGATGCCGCCATCGTCGGTGAACTTTAGCGCATTGCTCATGAAATTGGTCAGCACCTGTCCAATCCGGCGCGAATCGGCCCAAAGCACCGGCAGTTGCTGGCCAATTTTTGCGGTCAATTGAATATTGCGCTTTTCAGCTTGGATCGAGTGTTCCGCAAGGATCTCATCGATTTCCGCTTCTAAATTCAGCCTGCCGCCTTTAAGATTCAACTTGCCGGCATCGATTCGTGCGAAGTCCAAAAAGTCGCTCACCTGATCGATGAGAGTGCGGCAATTGGTTTCGATTTTGCCCAACCAGTTGCGTTGCATATCGTTAATTGGACCGAACACTCCTTCTTTGACCGACTCGGCCATCGAGACTATGTTCGAAAGCGGCGAACGCAGATCGTGAACCACCATGGCGTTGAAATCGGCCAGCTGCTTCTCAGCCTTCTTCCGCTCTTCAATTTCATCCGCCAATCCATCGATGAGACTAAGCGATGATTCATAGAGTTGGCCGTTCTCTACTCCAAGCGCGATGGGTCGCGCCAACGCCTTGAGGAACTGAGTCTCCTCCAACCCGAACGAGCGCGACTCATTGTATAACAACACCAACGTTGTTCGGCAGCGATCCTTGCGTGTCATCGGTAACATCGCCATCGACCTGATGCCATGCTGGGCCCACAGTAGCGTTAGCTCCGGCACCACCGTAACGTCAGCGACAAACCATTCGCCGGTACACTGGACCGCGGTCGCGCTTAAGTCACCGGCCAGCCCGCCGTGCAGTGAATTAGTTTCAGCGGCGCGGTTCGCCGAGTAAGAATTGACCACCCCCTCTGCATCGATGAAATAAGCGACACTATAATCGCACGGCACCAATGCTACGAGTTTCTCAAGAGAGTGTGGAACCATTTCTGCCAGCGAAAGCGTTTCAGCCGTGCCTTGAGCGATCGACTGAAGCGCTTCCAATTGGCGCGTGTGCAGGAGCAGTTGCTGTTCACCCTTGCGCAATAGTGTGATGTCCCGGGTAATCGTCGCGGCGCCGCGGACGTTTGCCTGCGCATCGCGAATTGGCGATAACGAGGCGGAAACCGCAATGCGCCGGCCGTCCCGGCAAATCCGTTCGCTTTCGTAACGATTGATGCCCTTGCCCAAGTTCACAAACTGCATCAGTTCTGGAATCTCAGCGCGATTCTCCGCTGGTGTCAGCAGCGCGATATTTTGACCGAGAATGGTGGCGGCATCGTAGCCGTAAATTTGTTCGGCGCCGCCATTCCAATTAGTGATAACACCGTCGAGCGTCATGCCGATAATGCCATCTTCTGAGGAATCGACGATGGCGGCTAATCGCCCACGGGCCTCCTCGGCGATGGCGCGTCGTTTTAAGAACTCGACAACCGAATTGCTGCCGACGAACCAGGCAACCCCGCTGGTCAGCGCCGTGACGACGACAATCCAAAACAAACTCCGCAGTAGCGCATAGTTCGCTTCCCGGTATGCGATACTCCGGGACAAACCAACGATAATATGAAGCTGGCCGCGCTCGCCTTGTCCGCCGATGGTATTGAATGCATAGAGGCGAGTGACTCCATCTAAACCATCTATTTCCTTGGTGGGTTGATTACGCAGCTGTTTCAATTCTAAAAGCGGCGCATCGGGCATATGCTTGCCGGTCCATTCCGCTTGATCCGGGACTCGCGTCAGAATCGTTCCGTTACGATCGAGAATCGTCAGCGTCATACCATCGGGCAGGGCGGTCTCGACAGCGAGCTGCGCGATCCATTTAACGTCCAGGGCGGCAATGACGGTGTGCTGAACGGCGCCGGAATCATTCGGCAACGGATATCCAAACATCAACGCCCGGCGCTGCCAATTACCGAGCAGTTGAAAATCCCCAATGACGAAGTCCTTAG
>DATLCH010000251.1:0-4665 GCA_035526465.1 Candidatus Limnocylindrales bacterium
TGGGACCGATCACCAATTTGAATATCACGCCGGTGGCGACACCCGCCGAAGCAGTGCGCGGCGTCGATATTGTGCTGACAGCGACCAACTCGAGCGTGCCGGTGTTCGATGGCAACCTATTGGAACCGGGGCAGCATGTCACGACGATCGTCGGCAGCAACGTTGGCCTGGTCAAAGGCGGCTTCACCGCCGCCAAGCGGCGCGAGATCGACGACGCAACATTATCGAAAAGTCATGTCCACGGGATCGTGTCGATTCAGCAGGCCGTGCAGGACGAGCAAGCGGATATTTTCGACCCAGTCAATCGCGGCGTCATCAAGTGGGAACAGCTAATCGAAATAGGTTCCATCCTCGCCGGCAACAGCGAAGGCCGCACCCGCCTCGACCAGATCACCTTCTACAAAAACAACGCTGGGCAAGGCGTCGCCGACGTCGCGCTGGGAGCGAAGGTGTTGGAGAATGTTAGGGCCAAGAAGGCCGGACAGATACTGGACTATTAAGTCGCCGTTGGTTTTTTAATTACGCGAGGTCGCGCACATTGACGATTTCACCTGGTTGAAACTGGAAATGGCCGAGTATGACTTCCGGAACTTCAGCGAAGAATTCCGCATTTACCGCGCACTGGCTAATGAATCAAACGCCATAAACAATTAAGCAACTCTGGAACGACTCCTGCCCCGAAATACTCGCTTCCATTTACAGCATTAAAAGTGTCCGGAAGCGATCACCCGTCGCTGCGCTGCCGCCGATCCACGCCGCGCAGCGCTGAAGTGATGATGGCGATCCCCGCTAAGCAGGCGATAATCGTCCACGAACCCTGAAACGCCTTGACGTAGATTTCGGCGTTCCCGCCCCACTGCGTGTATGGCGGGACGCTGCCGCTCGCGAGGCCGTAATAATTTAACCAGCGCATGAACAGCACGCTGCCGACCGCCACGCCCATGGCGTTGGCGATGTTGGCGGAGGTCAACGACAGGCCGCTCACCGCGCCGACGTAGCGCGGTTCGACTGCATTGAACATGCCGCTCAAGTTGGGCGACTGGAACAGCGACCAGCCTAACCCTAACAGCATGAGCGGGATCACCACACCGATTTGGCCGGCGGAGCCATCCAAGCGTGAGAATCCGATCATGCTCAGCATGGTGAGTGCAGAGCCGACAGTGCAAAGCATGCGCGAGCCAAGCCGGTCGGCGAGCCAGCCGCCGATCGGAGCGAGAACTACGATAACCAGAGAAAAGCAGATCACGGTAAAACCGACCTGCGTCGGTGTGTAGCCGGCAATCCCCTGGAGATAAAACGGCAACAAGAAAAACGTCGAGGTGTGCGACAGCGACACGA
Source organism: Candidatus Limnocylindrales bacterium (assembly GCA_035526465.1). Lineage (GTDB taxonomy): Bacteria > Desulfobacterota > Binatia > UBA9968 > UBA9968 > DP-20. The sequence goes on from DATLCH010000251.1 coordinate 1,339, forward strand.
AGAAGTGGCTCAGCAGTCCAGCGGTGAGCAAGCGAACTTTAAATAACGAGAGATCGAGCAGCGGTGAGTGGTCGCGGCGCTCAAAATAAAGCAGCAACGCGAGCGACGCAACAGCCACGACCCCCGCAAGCAAAGCCGGCCAGGCAAAACCGTTCTTGGCGACCTGCTGCAAGCCGACAATCATTGCGACCACAGTCATGAGCAGAGTCACCATGCCGATGGGATCGATCGAATAATCGCGCTTCTCGATCACCGTCTCGGGGAGAATCTTCCACGCCATGGTCGCCGCGGCGAGAGCCACCGGCAAGTTCATGAAAAAAATCCAGCGCCAGCCGATGGTGTCGACCAAGAAGCCGCCCACCGACGGCCCGGTGATGTAGCCCAGATGGAACGACATCGACATCATGCCAAGGGCGCGGCCGCGCCCTTCTTTGGCATACAGTGCCGAAGCGATGGCTCGGCCGTTGGCCAATACCAGCGCACCGCCGATACCTTCGAGCGCGCGAAAACAGACGATCAGCCACAGGTACGGACTCAGGCCGCAGGCCGCCGAACCGATGCCGAGCATGATAAAGCCCAAGGTATAGAGTCCCTTGCGCCCGAGCTTGTCGCCCAAGCGTGCCATGCTCAAGACCAGCCCTACGATGGTCAACTGATAAGCCAACGGGATCCACTGCACCGCCGCCATTGAAGTATCGAAATGCAGCGAGATAGTCGGCAAGGCGACGTTCACCGAGCGCGAATCAAGGGCGCTGAGAAATTGACCCAGGCAAACATTGGTGAGCGCGAGTCGCTGTAGATTCGGAGTCAGGGTTGTTTGCGCCATTTCGTTAGTATGCGGAGCGTGAGTTTCTCGATTATTAAAATGGTTCCATTTCACGGTAGTACTGCAATACCGAATCAAGTAGATTTCTCGCTTCGCCAGACTGTGTGGTAATTGTCATTTCGACGCGAAGCGGAGAATTGTTTTTCTATGTGTACAAAATGCAAGATCTCTCACGCCGTTCGAGATGACAGATCAGAGAGACGCTGAGTTTTCACACAGTCTGTCGCTCGAAATGACAAAATCCGTCACCCGGCACGAAGAGAGGGATCTTTCCGAGTGGAACCAGCACCCGTTCAACGATTGACGCAGTTAACCTACTTGGATAGCTTGACTGGCAAAGATAATCCAGGCTGAGAGATAAATCATGAGCAAGATCGCCATCGCCCAAATGCAATCCGGCACCGCCAAGGCTGAAAATCTCAAGAAGGCGTTGAAACTGATCGGCGAAGCCAAAAGCCAAGGCGCCGAACTGATCGCTTTTCCGGAATTTCTCATGGCGTTTTCGCCGTCGAGCCAGAGCGCGGCGGAATTGACCGCAGTGGCCGAGGCCGCCGACGGGCCATTTGTCGCGGCGCTGCGTGAATCTGCCAGGGAAGCGAAGCTCGGTGTTTTGGCGACGATTTATGAAACCAGTCCGGTAACTCATCGAGTTTACGATAGCGCCGTCTGGATCGACGCCGCCGGCACAATCCTGTCGGTTTACCGCAAGCTTCATCTCTACGACGCCTTCGGCTTCAAAGAGTCGGACAAGTTTTATCCTGGTGCCGACATTGCGCCGCTGATCAGCTTCGGCGACGCGCACTGCGCGACGATGATTTGTTACGACCTGCGCTTTCCGGAGTTGGCAAGGCTGCTCACCCTCGAGGGCGCGAATATTTTGTTTGCGCCGTCAGGCTGGGTTCAAGGCGACCTCAAAGTCGACCACTGGCAGACCATGATCAAAGCGCGCGCCCTGGAAAACGGCTGCTTCGTGATAGCACCGAACCAAGTCGGTAATATCTACACCGGCCACAGCCTGGCAGTAGACCCGCTTGGGCGTACCTCGGTCGATCTGCAAGAAGAAGAAGGTCTGGCGCTAGTCGATGTCGATTTTGGGCTCGTTAAAGAAGTCCGCGAGAAGCTTCCGTTGCTACAAAATCGCCGCACGGATGTTTACGATAAGCACCGACGGTAGTCGTTTTCTTCCGGTAAGATTAAAATCCCTCGCCGCTTCATTATGACCGATAGGACTTGTATTAAATTCGTCATGCCGGCGGAAGCCGGCATCATCATCGTTCGTTTTAAGTCCCAAATCAGAAGTTGGATTCCGGCGTGCGCCGGAATGACGGACTAGAATAAAAAATCAAGGAATTGCCTGCACCGGTTATGAGCCACAACCCAATACAACTATTTACAGATCTGTTAACACAGGCCGAGAAACTTGGCATCGAGCTCCCGAACGCATTCGCGTTGGCTACTTCGGGCGATAATCAGAAGAACACCGTGCGTATGGTTTTGTTAAAAGACATCGATGAACATGGGTTGGTCTTTTATACGAACCTGCAGAGCCGCAAAGCGCGACAGATGACCGAAACCCCGCATGCATCGGCGTGTTTCTGGTGGCCGCAACTGAAGCGCCAGGTCCGCTTCGAAGGCCGGGTGGAACTGGTCAGCGAACAGGAAGCCGATGACTACTTTGCCAGCCGGCCGCGCGGCAGTCAGATCGCCGCTTGGGCATCGCCGCAGAGCAGCGAGTTGGCTTCGCGCCAACAACTGCTCGACGCGGTGGCAGCCATGACCGAAAAGTTCAAAGATCAGCGGGTGCCGCGGCCGCCGTATTGGTCCGGTTACCGGCTGCGGCCCGAACGCATAGAGTTCTGGCAAGAACAACCCGATCGTTTGCACGAGCGTGATGTCTATACGCGCCAAACCGACGGCTGGAAATTTGCGCTGTTGGCGCCTTAACCTGAGGGTTACGCCATAGCTCGGTTCCCGACTTCGTCGTTGAGTTTCCCCAAGTGAAAGGCTAGAGTCGCGCCATGAATTTGCCGCATCTTGAATCGTCTCTTAATCGGCTGCTCACGACTGCATCGCGCGCAACTGCGTCGATTCTCGAGCGCGCGCTTTCCGGGCACGATCTTAGTATCGATGAGACGACAACGCTTTTTGAAGCCGATGGTGCCGATCTTTTAGCAATGCTCGCGGCCGCCGATCAACTGCGCGCGCAAACCGTCGGCGATGTGGTCAGCTATGTCATTAATCGCAACATTAATTTTACTAACGTGTGCGTCAAGCAATGTGGCTTCTGTGCCTTTAGCCGCGGCCATCTCGCCGAAGAAGGCTATTTTTTGCCGATCGAAGAAATTATCCGGCGTGCCACGGAAGCGCGCGATCTAGGTGCCAGCGAAGTTTGCATTCAGGCCGGACTCGCTCCCGGTATGGACGGTTGGCACTATGTCAAACTTTGTCGCGCCGTCAAAGAAGCTTTGCCCGCGCTGCATATTCACGGCTTTTCTCCCGAG
>DATLCH010000264.1:0-4123 GCA_035526465.1 Candidatus Limnocylindrales bacterium
GTAACGCGGTGCCGTTACATTGCAATTGGCGCCACCCTTGACAAGCCCCGCTGGCGATCTTATTGATTGTGATAACGGTATACCTATGGTCATCTATAATCTTCTTTGTAAGAAAAACCACAACTTCGAAGGCTGGTTTCCCAGCTTCGAAGACTTTCAGAAGCAGGCGGACAAGAAACTCATCTCTTGCCCCACTTGCGGCACGACTAAAGTCGAAAAAATCCCTCATGCTTGCGCTGTCCATGTAAAAAAAGAGCAGCCGCCCGCACTCCCGGTCAAGGCAAAGAAAACCACGCCTGCTCCTGCAGCGGCGCCGACCGCTGCGGAATTCAAAGAGATGCTGCTGCGCGTACATCATTACGTTAAAGAAAATTTCGAGGACGTCGGCCCTCGCTTCGCCGAGGAAGCCAAACAGATTCACAAAGGCGTCGCCGAAGAACGGCCGATTCACGGTACCGCGACGCTCAACGAAGTCAAAGAACTCGCCGAAGAAGGCGTACCCTGCATGCCGCTGCCCAAGCCCGACCTCGACAGCTAACCGTCACCTCACTCTTCATACGCAACTTGCAAGTTGCAAGCACCGCCATCGAGCGCGCGGGCTTGTCATTTATATAACGCTTGCAATCGGAAATCTGGTACGAAATAAAATCGTAGACCGCTGTTAGTGGAGGCTTCATGCTGCTGATCAACAACAAAGTCGTCGAGCAAATACTCGATATGAAAGGCTGTATCGAAGCCCTCGACACCGGCTATCGCGACCTGGTAAACGAACGCGCCAATTACCGCGGGCGCTACGACTTCTTCGTTCCCAACGACGACCCGAAACTGATGTATCGCTGGGGCACCATGGAAGGCGCCTCGCGCTCGTTCGAGACCTTCGCCATCCGCATGAAATCGGACATGCTCGAATGGCCGGACGGCAAGACTGTGGAGAAATACTGCGTCAAGCCCGGTACGTTCTGCGGCTTCGTCATGGTTTTTTCGACTAAGAACGGCGAACCACTGGCGATCATCAATGACGGCATTATTCAACATATGCGGGTTGGCGCCTGCGCCGGTCTCGGAGTGAAATATTTATCCCGTGAGGATTCCAAAACTGTCGGCATTTTTGGTTCCGGCGGCATGGCACGCACCTACCTTTTGGCCTTCAACGAAGTTCGCAAGATCACCAAGGTAAAGGTTTACAGCCCGACGAAGAAGAATCGCGAAACCTACGCCGATGAGATGAGCAAGAAACTCGGCTTGGAAATCGTTGCCGTGGACAAACCGGAAGAGGTTTTTCGCGGCTCGGATATCGTCGCCACTTGCACCGATTCGATTCAGGTTCTGGTCAGTGATCCCGACTTGATCGAATCGGGCATGCATCTCACCTGCGTCAAAGCCAATGAGTGGAGCCCCGACATCGTGCAAAAATCCGACGTAGTGATCCGCATGGGCCGGCCGACGCTCAATCTCGACGTCGGGCAGCTGCGAATTGGCGGTGAGGCCGCCGTGGTCGCCGGTAACGCCGAAGAGATTAAACGTATCACCAGCCCCAAGGTCGACATCTTCTCCCAAGATTATCCGGTGCTCACCGAAATCATGTCAGGGAAACGCACCGGTCGCACCGACAAAAATCAAGTCACTTTCTTCGCCAACAGCGGCACGCAAGGCCTGCAATTCGCCTCCACGGCCGGCTACGTCGTGCGCGAAGCCAAGAAACGCGGGCTCGGACAAGAAATTCCCACCGATTGGCTTTTGCAGGATATTCGCGACTGACGAAAATGGCTCCGGGTCGTCGATAGTGACTCATTCGTCAATCAGGGTGTCCGAATGATTGTTCGGTTCGCCGTATAAACTTTTCACCGGGGAAACGAAGTCCCATTCCACAGTGAGTCTCTCGGCAGCAGTCCGCGTGCGCCAAGCGTCCGCGCGACGCGCGCTTGATAAAGCTGCATCAGCTGCAGCGCCACCGCTTCACCCTCGATAATCCCCAGCGCGACGGCAACAGCGAGCAATGTCGCCATCCCCTCTGGCCGGCTCTGCGCGCGCAACTGGTAGGTGGAATCGTTGGGCGTGCTGATCTTCACTCGCAGCACGCCTTTAAGTTCGGGGTGTCGCGAATGGATTTTACGTGCTTGGCGCCAGGTGCCGTCGGGAACGATCAATTGAATCGGACGGGGGTCGACCGCAACCAATTCGGATGTGAGTTCGACAGCGTCGGAGCTGGGATAGTAAAGCAAAGACCGATAGCAGGATGACAGGAGATCGCTCAAATCGAGCATTGCCCGGCTTTCGCCACGAATACGCAAGTCGCTATTGACCAGCGCCCTGACCGCGAGCCTGCCCGTGTTGCTGCTGCGCAACAATTCGTGGCGATGGATCACCAGCACAACTTTGGTGCGCACCGCCAAACGTGGCAACACCGCGCACATACACAGCGTCAGTGAAGAGCCGCATGCCGAGCAACGCTCTCGTGGTGTTCCGATACTCTTCAATGACAAAATTCCTCGACAACTTATAACGTCCCGGACAGGCGAATGCTATCGACAAATCGGCTGGCTATCATTGTTAATGTTGTCATGCCCGCGAGCCTCGGCATCCACTGTCTCTTTCAAGATGTTCGCCGGTTTTCACCGGCACGATGGACTTTTATCGTGCCCGCAGCCTCTCTGGGCGAGAGCAAAAAGCCCCCTGAGACATACCGATTATTTTTGCTTGTAAAACTCCCATCCCGGGAATAAGTACAACGCCAGGAGCACTCAATGAAGCGCAGCACCGACCGCATTCTCACCACGCATACCGGGAGCCTGCCGCTGCCGGTGCAGGTGCGCCACGCGCTCGGGGCCAAACGCCGCGGCGAGCCATATGATCAGTCCGTGATCGACACAACACTGACGAGCGCCATTGGCGAGGTAGTGCGGCGCCAAATCGAGGTCGGCGTCGACATTGTCGGCGATGGCGAGCTCAGTAAAACCGCGTGGAATGATTACGTCGTGCACCGCGTCAACGGCCTGGAGAGAAAACCACGCTCGCGCGCCCGGAGCGCCGAACCTTGGAGCATTGCTCAGGGCATCGTCCGCCCGCGCGACTCTGGTCTCGTGCGAAGTGACATCGAAAACGCGCCGCGCCACTACCGCACCGATATCGCCGAGTTTCATGACCTGGCGCGCGCCCAAAAGGATGGCCAGGACAACGGCGGCTTTGCCTATGTCTGCACCGGTCCCATCGGCTGGGACGATTTTGCCGCAGTGGAAAACGACATTGCCCGACTCGGCGCGGCAATCACGACATCTCAGCCTCATGACGTTTTCATGTCGGCCCTTTCGCCCGGCTGCTTCGTACGCTTTTTTAGAAACGAGTACTATCCCAACGAAGAGAGCTACATGCAGGCGGTCGCCGATGTCATGCGCCAAGAATACCAAGCCATTGCCGACGCCGGCTTCGTTTTACAACTCGATTGCCCGGATTTGGCCTCCGGCGCGAATACCGACTATGCCCACCTGAGCGTCAAGCAATTTCGCAAAGTCATCGAGAAACATGTCGAGTGCCTCAACTACACGCTCAAGACGATCCCGCGCGAACAGGTGCGCATCCACGTATGCTGGGGCAACTACGAAGGACCGCACCATCGCGACATTGCGCTCAGCGACATTATCGATATCGTGCTGAAAGCCAAAGTTACCGGCATCACCCTCGAGTCCGCCAATCCACGCCATGGCCATGAATGGAAGATTTGGCAGGAAACGAAATTACCCGAAGGCAAGATCCTCTTACCGGGGGTGATCGACGACATCTCTCACTTCATTGAACATCCCGAACTGGTCGCCGAGCGCATCGTCCGCTTCGCCAAGCTCGTCGGCAAAGAAAATATCATTGCCTGTACCGATTGTGGCTTGCGCCATCTTCCGGATGCCGGTCTCGCTTTTGCCAAACTCTATGCATTGGCTGAAGGCGCAAGACTGGCCAGTCGAGAATTGTGGGGTTAGCGCAGGAGTACTCAGCTAAAGATTTTGGGTGATATGTGCGGGCGTCTCAACCAAGCCTGCTCTTTTCGATCGCAATTTCGAATAAGCAATGCATAACGTCAAAACAATATTTAGGAGAACATGCCGATGGCAAAGACAACACTCAATCCCGATGG
>DATLCH010000270.1:0-4102 GCA_035526465.1 Candidatus Limnocylindrales bacterium
GCTGCGCTCCGGCAGCGCTGGCCAACAACAACACCATCGCAATAGCGATATATCCATTCCAATCATGTCGGGACGGCTTCATTGTCAATCTCCTGAAACGCGCTGGGTCAGAGTTCGAGTGTTTGACGTTCAATTGTTTGTTGCCTAACTGCCACTGATCGGATGGCGTGCCAAGAAATTCTGCAGTGCATGCAACGCCCCATCGCCATCCCAAAACGTCATATGCTTGACGTCGGCCACCAGTTTGAGTTCACTGCCGGGGAGCAGTTCGCTAAGTTTGCGCGCTGTGCCGACCGGTGTGCTGCCGCCGCGATTCACATCGTCCTCTGCGCCGCATAAAATCAGCGTCGGGACTTTTACTTCCGCCGCCTTTCCCAAAGTATCCCAAGTACGCCGCGCAGCGAAATGATAGCGATGCTGCTCCGGACTGGTTTGCCGTTTCCACAACGCATCAGACAGTGCTTTGACCACATCGGCATGCGCGGCGAAGAACTTGTCGTTAAACGCCATGTGCGTATTGTCGATATGACCGCGGATGAACTGCTCGAAGCCATGCTCGCGAATCTCATCATCATCGGTGTTGCGCACCACCCTTGGCCCACCATCGGTCGCCTTCACTCCGGCGCCGGCCGCGGCAATCGTCAACGTCTGGACCAAATCTGGCCGGGCGATCGCCAGAGCCTGGGCGATCTGGCCGCCCAGCGCGAAACCAACCGCGTGACACCGAGAAATTTTTAAGTGCTCTAATAGCCCTGCACAGTCATTGGCGAACTGCTCAATGGTGTAGCCGTGATCCGGTTTACTGCTGTTGCCGGTGCCGCGACAGTCAAAAATGATTGTGCGAAAATTCTTCGACAGAAACGGCACTACGCCGACATTCCAGGTATCGCAAGGCCACCAAGACGGCGGGCAGAGTAGGACTGCGTCACCCTCGCCTTGGCTTTCATAGTAAATCGTCACATTGCCTATTTCAGCCGTCGGCATTTTTCACCTCAAATCAAATTAACTCAGAAAATTCTAGCATCATCTGTTGGAGAGAGATTTCTCCCTGCGGTCGAAATGACATAAATTAGTATTCTTAACCTTGCGCCTTGGCCTGTGCGGGAGATCTTCCGCATCCACCGTAGCCGCAAGCGGGAGCTCGCTTCTTTCGCAGCCCATTTGTAGTCCGACATTGACCGCGATCTCAAACGAAATGTTCTCCTCGAAGCTTGATCGGATGACGCAAGCAGAAACTCTTCGAGCGCCGTCAGCCCGCCGTTGCCATCCCAGAAGGTCATATGCGTGGGTGTTGGGAACCAAACAAAGCTCAGCTCGAGGTGTCAATTCAGCCAAGCGCCGGCGCAAGCAGTACCGGCTCGCCGCGGCCCTGCACTTCGTAGTATATTTTTAGGCTAGTTACTTCTGCGATTGCCATTTAACAGCCCGACAACGTCCTCACGTTTAGTCGCCGCACCGCTCGCTGTCAATCCAATTGTCAGCAGCTTGACAGTCGATCCTTTCCTCTGCCACTGTTCTTCAAATAATCGATTAGAGGAGCGGTAATGTCCAACCCATTCGTTGAATCCGTACTCAAGGAAATCATTCATCCCGGCGTAGAACAGCTGATGAACACGCGCTTCTTTACCGAACTGCGCGCCGGCAAGCTGTCCCAGAAGCGGCTCCAGGGTTTTGCCGTGCAGCACTATTTATCAAACCACGTGATCAACAAAGGGCTGGCTTTTTCCATGGTCCGCAACGCCAACAATCAGGCGATGTACGAGCAGTTCATCGAGCTGTTCACCGAGGAACAATCCCATCCGGCGCTCATGCGCCGCTTCGGTATCGCCATGGGCCTTGCCGACGCCGACTTTGACAACGGCATCATGATCTATGAATGCGTCGCCCACACCGGAGCGATCGTCCGCGGTATGCTCGTCGGCGCACCCGCGGAAACCCGCGTTGGCGCATTGGTTAATGAAACCATGGTGCAACGCTACTCGGAAGAATTCGATGCGGCCTTGGGCAAACACTACGGCCTCGACTCTCGGGCGCGAACCTTTTTCGCGGTCCATGGCAAAGTGGATATGGAACATACCGCCATGGCGGCCGACACGGTCGCGAAATTCGCCATCACCGATCGAGACAAAGAAGTGGTCCGCGCCGCGGCGAAGAATATGGTGCGCTTCAAGGTCGCCAAATTCGACGGCATATACGATACCTATGCGTGAGACACTCTAGCGTCCGGGGCGTAGAGTTTAGCCGTCGCCAACCCGCTCAACTAGGGAGGGATTAGCCGGTGAAACGATCTTGGGTTTTGAACTCGTTGATGGCGGCGGTGATATCTATTCCCGGAACGATTTGGCCGGCGGAGAAATCCGCCAAGCTCACCACGTTCCGCATTGCTTACGTGTCACGCAGCACCCTCGATATGCCGTTTGTCATCGCCCGCGACCGCGGGTTTTTCCGTGAGGAGGGTTTGGAGCCGGAGTTTATTTTCATGAAAGCCATTCAAACCGTGCAGGCGATGCTTGCCGGCGGCGTCGACTTTGGCACCGCCACCGGCACAGCGATCAGCGCCGCGGTCAACGGTGCCGATGTCCGGGTCGTATTCGCACTGTCCGACAAACCGTCCTTCGATATGATCTCGCTGCCGAGCATCACCAGCGTCGCACAAATGCGTGGGAAAAAACTCGGCATCTCGGCGCCCGGATCGCTGACCGAAATCATTGCCCGGCAGATTTTTATTGCCAACAAGATTCCTTTGGATCAAGTCACCATGTTGCCCTTGGGCACGAGCGATATCACCTGGGTCGCTTTGAAAGCCGGCACCATCGACGCCACCATGCTGCAAATTCCGCAGAATTTTATCGCCGTCGACGAGGGTTTTCGCAAGATCGCCGCCGGCGCCGATGTCTATCGCGCCGTTCAAGGCGGCCTGACGACCACAAAGGCGGTGATCAACGAAAAACCCGAACTGGTGACTAAAGTGATCCGCGCCACGCAGAAAGCACTTCGGCTGTTTCGCAACGATAAAAAATACGGCATCGAGTTCATTCGCGGTCCTTTTCTCGATATGGGTAAAGATCGCGACAAGTATGCCGAGCGCGTCTATGAGGCCGCGGTGGGTTACTTATCGGCCTCGGGCACCGTTGATGAAAAACTTCAGCGTGAAATGATCACCACCGCCGCCCAGCGCACCAAGCTCGCCCAGCCGCCGCCTCCAGAGCGGGTATTCGACTTCAGCTTCGCGCAAAAGGTCGGGGAGACAATTAAATGATTACTTTGAGATCCGAAACGATTTGGAACAATTGGAACGACTGAAACCTAGGAACCACGAGTTTTGTTCCAATCGTTCCAATTGTTCCAGCGGTTCCAATCGTGTTTAGGAAAGTAGGAATGTAAATGAAATATAGTACCGAGAGAATTTTAACCACCCACGCCGGCGCCTTGCCGCTCCCCGCCGATTTAAAGGAGCTGCACAACGCCCGCACCGCCGGGACTGCCGTAGACGAGCAAGTTTTCAGCAAACGCGTCACCGGCGCCGTGGCCGATATTGTCAGGAAACAAATCGCCTGCGGCCTGGATATCATTAACGACGGCGAACAGGGCAAATCCAACTTCTCACGTTACGCCCGTGATCGTTTGAGCGGCTTTATCGAACGCGAAGTTAAAGCGAGCGATCATACCTCGACGATCTACGCGCGGGATTTGACCGAGTTCAGCGACTACTTCAACGCCCGCACCTTCCACCGCGGCGACAACGTCAAACGTGTGTTTTGCAACGCGCCGTTGAAATACGTCGGTCATGCATCACTGAAGGCGGAGATCGCCGACTTCCAGGCAGGCCTGCAAGGGCAGCAATACACGGAAGCGTTCCTTCCTGCGGTCGCTCCCGGCACCATCGAGCACTGGATGAAAAACGACTATTACCCAAACGACGAGGCCTATCTCGTCGCGATTGCCGATGCCATGCACGAGGAATACAAAGCCATCGCCGACGCCGGCTTCCTGCTGCAAATCGACGACCCCGATTTGCCCGACGGCTGGCAGTTCATGTCGAAGATGACGGTGCCGGAGTATCGCAAGTACGCCCAACTGCGTGTCGAAGCGCTCAATCACG
>DATLCH010000276.1:0-7467 GCA_035526465.1 Candidatus Limnocylindrales bacterium
TTAAATCGCTCAAAGAGATTCAGACTCTGCTCGGCGATTGGCATGACCGCGCGGTGCTGCAAAAGCATGTCGAAAAATTTATCAGACGTCCTGGTTTTTTGACCGACCGGCCCGATAGTGGACGAATCTTACTGGCAGAGTTGGAAAAGGAACGTTTGCGCAACGATAGCGAGGTGACGCGCGTTTTACAAAACGCCGGCAAAGTGCAGCACAGCTGGACAATTTGGAAAGCCAGTGGGGCACATGAGTGAGCACTCGGTCGCTGCCTAATCGCCGTTGCGGGCGATAACACGATCGACCTGTCGGCGCAAAGTTTCAAACACTTCTTCTATAGAATTCGAAGCATCGACAATCTCAAAGCCATTCGGTTCGACCATCTTGTCAAACTCCGCCAACAACCATTTCTGATAACGAATGAAACTTTCGTAAAGGTCGTCGCCCATGCGCAGATCCATGCCCGACTCCCAATAGTCGAAGCCGCCACTCTGCAGGACCCGGGTCACTAAGTCGTCGATAGCGACGCGCAAGTAGAAAATCGCATCGGATGCGAAGCCATAGACCTCGCGCAGCCACTCCGGGTCCATAACGCGCACGATTGCCCGCGCCAGTGTCAAGCACTGCATGGCCATGACAGCGCAGCTTAACCGAGTCTTAACGCCATCGTTACGCCAGCGATACAATTCAGCTTTATTTTCCGCGTCGAAGCAATACGATCTAAATGATGCCGCCGTCGTAGTTGCCAAACTCAAGTGACTTAACGGCACCTTAAATAACCTGTAACCGTTTCGTAACATTGGCTCGCTAAACATCAGAAAAGAGGAGAAATCGACATGAAAAATATATTCCTGGCTTTATGCCTATTAACTCTGGCCGGGATAAGTCCCCGAGCAGCTACGGCGCAAGTAATCCAGATCGACGGTTCCAGCACTGTGTTCCCGGTTACCGAAGCGGTTGCCGAGGAGTTTCAGAAGTCTAAAAAAGGCAAAGTCAAAGTGACCGTCGGCATCGCCGGTACCGGTGGTGGGTTTAAAAAGTTCTGCCGCGCAGAAACCGACATTAGCAACGCCTCCCGGCCGATTCTCAAATCCGAGATCGAGGACTGTAAAAAAAGCGGAGTGCAGTTCATCGAGCTGCCAGTCGCGTACGACGCTCTTACCGTCATCGTCAACCCGAAAAACGATTGGGTCAAATCACTGGCAGTCGCTGATCTCAAAAAAATGTGGGAGCCGAGCGCACAGGGCAAAGTAACCACCTGGAATCAGATCCGACCTGAATGGCCCAACAATCCATTGAAGCTGTTTGGTCCTGGTGCCGATTCGGGAACTTTTGATTACTTCACCGAAGCGATCGTTGGCAAGGCTAAATCGAGCCGCGGTGATTTCACTGCCAGCGAGGATGACAACGTGTTGGTTCAAGGCGTTGCCAACGATCGTAACGCTCTTGGTTACTTCGGCTTCGCTTACTACATCGAAAACCAATCTAAGCTGAAGGCGGTCGCTATCGAAACCGGCAAAGGAGCAGTTGTACCCTCGGCAAAGACCGTCGAAGACGGTACCTATCAGCCGCTATCGCGCCCGATCTTTATCTACGTCAGCAAGAAATCCCTGGATACAAAGCCAGAAGTGAAAGAGTTCGTTGACTTCTATCTGAAGAACGCCGCGAAGCTAGTTAAAGACGTAAAGTATGTCGCCTTGCCCCAGAGTGCGTATACCGTCGGCGCCGAGCATGTGAGCAAGGGCAAAATCGGCACGGTATTCGGTGGCACCGCAGAAGTCGGCGTCAAAATCGACGACCTGCTAAAGCGCGAAGCAAACTTTTGAACGACCCTCGAACCGGAGGGGTGCGTGGCCCTTTCCCAATAACCTTTTGAGAACTGAAACCAACCCTCATGGCAAACACTGAAGTAGCCGTCGAGTTATCCGCCGTGCGCCACCACATTCGCGCTCATTCACGGAGCATGACGTCCCAGAAGATTCGCGAGCGGATCATCGAATCGGCCATGTTTCTGTGCGCTGTTTTTTCCGTTGCGATAACCGCGGGTATTGTCTGGGTGCTAGTCTACGAATCTTGGAATTTTTTCCGCAACGTATCGATGATTGATTTCCTGACGGATACACAGTGGACGGTGCTATTCGAAAACCCGCGCTACGGCATCATGCCGCTGGTGACCGGAACTCTGGTTACCTCGTTCATTGCTCTGATCGTGGCGCTGCCCCTCGGGACGACGATTGCCATTTACTTGAGTGAATACGCCAATCCGACGGTTCGGGAGATCCTCAAACCGATTCTCGAACTTTTGAGCGCGGTCCCAACGGTGGTCTTTGGTTACTTTGCCCTGCTGTTTGTTACGCCCATGCTGCAGAGAATCTTGCCCGATCTTCCTGGCTTCAACATGCTGAGCGCAGGCATCGTTATCGGCATCATGATCGTTCCTTATGTCAGTTCGCTCAGTGAAGACGCCATGAAGGCGGTGCCAGTCACTATCCGTGAGGGTTCCTACGCAATGGGCGCTACTCGGGTGCAAACCGCCCTCCGTGTCTTGATGCCCGCCGCATTCTCAGGAATTGCTTCGGCGTACGTATTGGGCTTTTCGCGTGCGGTCGGCGAGACGATGGTGGTGGCGATTGCCGCGGGAACTCAACCCAATTTAACCCTCAATCCGATGGAAGGCGCGGCAACTATTACCGCTTATATCGTCCAAGTGAGCCTAGGCGATCTGCCGCATGGCAGTGTTGCATATCAGAGTATCTTTGCCGCCGGTTTAACCCTGATGGTGATGACGTTGATATTTAACATCGGCGGCTACTTCCTGCGCAAGCGCTTCAGGGAGGTTTACTAATTATGGAAACACCATCAGTAGCGGCAATCGAAAAACGCGTCGCCGCCAATAAAGCCCGCGATCAAACCTTCGCGATCATCGGCCTGATTTGCACCTTGGTCGGCATGCTCACGCTAGCGGCTTTGCTCTTCGATCTCGCGAGCGACGGTCTCGCGCGCATCAAGCCGCACTTTTTCACCTCTTTCCCATCACGCTTCCCAGGCCAAGCCGGGATTCTTTCTTCGTGGGTCGGCACCATTCTCGTCATGATCGTCACGGCAATGGCCGCGGTTCCGATCGGAATCGGCGCCGGTGTTTATCTCGAGGACTACGCGCCCAAGCACTGGCTTACGGCGCTAATTGAAATCAACATTGCCAACCTCGCGGGCGTGCCGTCGATTGTTTACGGCTTGATGGCCCTTGGACTGTTCGTTTACCAGTTTAAATTTGGCCAAAGCATCATGTCAGCAGGGCTTACCTTAGCCTTGCTAATTTTGCCTATCGTTATCGTTGCCACCCGGGAAGCCATCCGCGCTGTTCCGGGAAGTATGCGGGAAGCGGCTTACGCCCTCGGCGCTACGAAATGGCAGACTACCAGCGACCACGTCCTGCCCTATTCCATGGGCGGCATATTGACCGGCGTCATCATTGCCTTATCGCGTGCCATCGGGGAAACGGCGCCGCTCATCACCATCGGAGCCTTGACCTTCATCGCCTTCTTGCCCGATGCTCCAGTAAAAGCAGAGTTTCCTTACATCTCCTTCGACTGGCTATGGTCGCCCTATTCGGTGATGCCGATTCAAATGTTCAACTGGGTGTCACGGCCGCAGGCCGAGTTTCATCTCAACGCCGCGGCAACAGGGCTAATTTTGATGATCATGACCCTGGCTATGAATGGCGTCGCCATCTATTTTCGCTATCGCTTCCGCAAACGCATCAAGTGGTAGAGGGCTGGAAACGAAATGACAAACAGGGCTAATGAAGTTAAGATGAGTCTACAAGAACCGAACCAAGCAGTTACCGCGGAACGCCCAACGATGAAAGCTCTGGACAGCTCTATGATCAGAGCCAGTTCTGAAACTCAGCATAAAGATATTTTCAGCGTTGAGAACGTCGACTTCTACTACGGCCAAAAACGCGCGTTAAACTCGATCAATTTGGCGATCGCCGAAAAAAAGGCAACTGCGTTCATTGGTCCGTCCGGCTGCGGCAAGACCACCCTACTGCGCTGCTTTAATCGCATGAACGATCTAGTGTTAGGGACCCGGGTCACCGGACAAATCATGCTCGACGGCAAAGATATCTACGAGCCGACGACCGACGTAATCCAATTGCGCCGCCGCGTCGGCATGATTTTTCAAAAGTGGAATCCCTTCCCCAAAAGTATTTATGAGAACGTCGTCTATGGCCTGCGCATCGTCGGCATTCACGATCGCCACTATCTGGACGAAGTAGTCGAGAACAGTCTGCGCCGCGCCGCGCTTTGGGAGGAAGTCAAAGACAACCTGAACAAGAGCGCCGCCGAGATGTCCGGCGGTCAGCAGCAGCGGCTTTGTATCGCGCGCGCACTGGCGGTGGAACCGGAAGTATTATTGATGGACGAGCCTTGTTCCGCGCTCGATCCGATCTCAACGGCAAAAATCGAAGAGCTGATCCACGAACTCAAAGACACCTTCACCATCGTCATCGTCACCCACAACATGCAGCAGGCGGCGCGAGTGTCCGACTTCACGGCATTTTTTTACCTGGGCGAACTCATAGAGTTTGGCGCGACCGGCAAGCTGTTCACGGCGCCGGAAAAGCGCCAAACCGAAGATTATATCACCGGCCGCTTCGGCTGATGCTGGGAGAAACCATGACGACGAAACACACAGACAAGAAATACGAAGAAGAGCTATCCAGACTGCGTGAGGAGATCCTTTACATGGGCGGGCTGGTCGAGGATCAAATCCAGAAGGCGATCAAATCGCTGGTCGAGCGCGATTCCGATCTCGCCAGCATCATCATCGACCGCGACCATGAAGTGAATCGGCTGGATGTCGACATCGACGAATTGTGCATAAAACTTCTAGCCCTGCACCAGCCAGCCGGCATTGACCTGCGCTTTATTACCACCGGCCTCAAAATTACGACCGATCTCGAGCGCATCGGCGACATGGCGGTGAACATTTGCGAGCGGGCGTTGGAACTCAACCAGGAGCCGCAGCTTAAACCGTACATCGATATTCCGCGTATGGCGCGCATCTCGCAGCGGATGATTCATGAAAGCCTGGACGCCTTCGTCCGCGAAGATACCGATCTCGCGCTGAAAGTTTGCAAGGACGACGACGATGTCGATCAACTAAATGCGCAGATTTTTCGCGAGACCCTGACATTCATGCTGGAAAACGCTCAGACCATCAGCCGCGCAACCAAGATCAGTTCGGTCTCGAAATATCTCGAACGCATCGCCGATCACGCGACCAACATCGCTGAAATGGTCATTTTCATGGTAAAAGGAAAAAGCATCCGCCACCTTAAGCAACTGCCGCCGTCAGTTTAATGAAAAATGGGCAATAGCGTATACAAGATCCTGGTCGTCGAGGATGAGGCCGACATTCGCAAGCTGGTGCATTACAATCTGACCCAGGACCACTACAAAGTCGTCGAGGCGGAAAATGGCGACCAAGCGTTGAAAATTATTCAGCGCGATAAGCCACACTTGGTCGTCCTCGACTTGATGATGCCGGGCATGTCGGGATTGGAAGTCTGCCGCACGCTGCGCGGGCAAAACGAGACCGCGAAACTACCGATTCTCATGTTGACCGCCAAGGCCGCTGAAGCTGATCGCGTCCTCGGTCTTGAATTAGGCGCGGATGACTATTTGGCTAAACCATTCAGTCCGCGGGAACTGGTCGCACGCGTCAGAGCGATTTTGCGCCGGACCAATGGCGCAGCACAAACAGAGACATTGCCGGCATATGAAAGGGGCGGGTTAAAAATCGATTTTGCCACTTACGAAGTATCGGTGCGCGGCAAAATAATCAAACTGACCCTGAAGGAGTTCGAACTATTGAAATTTCTCGTTCAGAATCCCAATCGGGTACTCAACCGCGACCAGCTACTCGATCGTGTCTGGGGCGGCGAAACCTTCGTCACCCCGCGCACCGTCGATGTCCATATTCGCCGCTTGCGCAAGGCTGTTGAAAAAGATGATAGTCGACCGAAATGGATACTTACCCTGCGCGGAGTCGGTTACAAGTTCGATGAAAAGGCTCTGGAATCTTAGCCTCGTCAATAAAGTTTTTCTCTCCTACTTTGCGGTCGCCCTGCTGCTTGTTATCGGTTTCTATTTTTCCTCCAATAGTCTCATTCGCAGGTTTTACATAACGACGCTCAGCGGCCGAATGGAACAAGAGGCCCATCTGCTCGGTCGAGTATTGCCCTTCGGTGTAGAAGGCAACGAACTCGACGCGCTCTGCCGTCAACTCGCCGGTGAACTGGGGTCGCGCATCACCGTCATCGCTCTCGATGGCCGAGTCTTGGGAGACTCCGCGGAAAGTTCGGCTAAAATGGAAAACCATCGTGGCCGCCCCGAGATCGTCGACGCCATCAAATCCGGCAGCGGAAGCGCGCAACGCTACAGCACCACGGTCGGCTTCGACATGCTTTACCGGGCGTTTTATCAGCGCGGCGAGAAGCAAGAGCGGATCGTCCGCATCGCCATACCCCTCAAAGACCTCGACGGCGTGATCCGCGGCATGCGCCGCTCGCTGTTCATGGGATTGGCGCTTGCTTCAGTGGCCGGGCTATTGCTCGCCCGGTGGTTTTCAAACTATCTGAGCTCGCGCGTGCAACGACTGGTCGAATTTTCCGGCAAGCTCGCCCAGGGAACCTTCCCGCGAGATTTTTTTCCCGGCCATCAGCGTGACGAAATGGGCCTCCTCGAACGCCACCTGAATGACATGAGCCACCGGATCTATAACAATCTAATGGAGATTACCGGCGAAAAAGAAAAGGCCGATTCGATTTTGCGCTGCATGATCGAGGGTGTCGTCGTCCTCGATCCCAAGGGCAATGTGCTTGTCATAAACGACCGAGCGAAAGAAATGTTTCATGTGCCGGCGGGCCGGGAGATCCATGGCGCCTCGGTTTTAGAGCTGTCGCGCCATCCGGATATCCGGGCAATCTTGGATGAGGTCGTGAAATTCGACTTCACCAGCAACACCTACCGGACGGAGGTGGAGCTGGACGATGGGGCTTGGTTCGTTGTCAATGCGGCGCCGCTGCGCACTCCTCTGCGCATGACTCTGGGCTCGATATTGGTGTTTCACGATGTCACCGAGATCAAGAGGCTTGAAACGGTTCGCACAGACTTTGTCGCCAATGTCTCGCACGAACTGCGCACGCCGCTGACAGCCATCCAGGGCTATGTAGAAACCCTGATTCATACGCCTCCGGTTGATCCTGAAGTACAACGCCAATTTCTCGAGATCATCGAGCGCCATGCCGAAAGGCTGGGCCGGTTAACCGAAGACCTACTGACACTCTCCGATCTCGAAGCGGGCAAGATCCAAATCACACCGCGCCCCATCGACACCCTAGCGCTTATTTCGCAAGTCTTGGAAGTTTTTTGGGAGCGCGCCGCTAAACGCGGAGTTTCTCTCAGC
>DATLCH010000291.1:0-2689 GCA_035526465.1 Candidatus Limnocylindrales bacterium
GGAGGAATCGTTAAGCTACTTTTTCAGTTCGGCCAGCACTTCTTTCAGCAGCGTGTAGTCCAAAGTCTGGCTGGTGGCGACCGGGGCTTTGATTTTGGCCTGTTCGCGCATCAGTTCGATGTCGACGCGGATGGCCTCGTCGGAGGTCATGCCGTCTTTTGGGAATGCTTTGACGATTTCGCGCAGCGAAGCGTCGGCGGTTTTACGGTCGAGTTGGAAGTCTTCCATGATAAAGGGAATGATTTTGTCTTGGTTCGCCTGATCGCGCGCGAACTCCATACCGCGCAGGGCCGCGCGAATTACCCGCTTGATCTGCGCCGGATTGGACTTGATCCGGGCGTCGGAAGTACCTAAAGCGGCCAGCACTGTGCGCAAATGATCGGCGAGGTTCCCGAGGCTGTGGTAGCCGGATTCTTCAGCTTTAAAGTTGAACGGAATCGAGAGCATCGCCGCGGCTGCTCCGCCGCCTTGAAGCATGGCGAACGCATTGGCCGTGCTGCCGGCGCCAATCAGTGTCAGATCCTGCTCGGGATTGAGCCCGGCCGCTTTTGCCATGACCCGAGCGCCGACAGCATCCGTCGCGGCGATGGCGGTGACCGCCACCGCTTTACCTTTGAGATCGGCGATGCGCTTTATTTCGCTGCGCGCCACAAGGTGAAACAGCGGCTTGTCGAACGTCACCATCACGACTTTGACCGGCAACCCTGTGGTCGCGCCGCGCAGCACCGTGCCGCCCGCGGCGATATAGTCCATGTCGCCGGTGACCACTGCCGCTAACTGCACATCGGCCTTGCCGACCGGCAGACTCACTTCAAGCCCCTCGTTTTTGAAGAAGCCGAATTTGTCGGCAAGATAGTAATTGAGAAACGTCAGGCTCTTGGACGGCATAGCGATGCGAATCGGTTCGGCCATCGCGCCGCCGACGAACGCGTGCAACAGTCCAACAACGACCATGGTCAAGAGAACAATTATCCTCAACATGGCGATCGGCTTCCATGGGACTTGATCACGACCGGAACACATTGCATGGGTATTTTCATATTAGAATCGTAAAAGTCCATAGCGACGGCGAGTCATCACCGCTGTTGCGCAGGATTCGAACATTCCGATTTCCATTAAGCCTGATACTCGAGTATTTCCAGTCCGTCCAGGCGGTCGATCAAATAGAGCAAGCCGTTGGCTTCGCGATAGACATCGTTGCTTTTAACGGTCTTTTGTCCGCGCCCCGGATTGGGCACGTAATAGCCAATTTCCTGCAGGCTGTAGGGATTGCTAATGTCGACGACGCGCAGACCGCCGCTGAACCAGGTAACGAACATCTTGTTGTCGTAAACCTGCTCGGCGGGTTGATGCGCGCCGTACTGATTGCCGGGCGCGACGTTAAAGGCGCCCTCTGGATTAAACGTCGAAACAGAGACTGGATGCTTCTCGTCGCTGATGTCGACCATCCACATAAATGCCGGAGGCGTGGGCGCGCGTTTGCCGGCTTCTTCGTCGACCACCACCATCATGTCGCGGCCCATCAGCTTCCAGGGAATCGGCAGAGTCGTGTGAATCGGCGACGGATAGGGCGGCGACCAGTTGAGGCCGCTGATAAACCGCGGTTTGCTCATGTCTGAAATATCGAGGATGACAAAACCACCGTGCCAATAGCTGACGTAAAGGCGATCGCCATAACGGATCGGATGGTGGCATTGATGAGCCGTGCCTTCCCAATCGGGCTTCTCTCCGCCGGCCGTCCACTGTCCCGGCATCCACCAGCGGCCAACCTCTTGCGGGTGCGCCGGATCTTGCAAATCCAAGATGATCGGAATGCGACCGATGTATCCTTCGACATGGACCGATAGGTAGGCGTAACGGCCATCGAAAGTAAAGCGATGTACACCGCCGTTGGTTTCGTAGAAGGCGATCTCGCGCGGTTTCTCGCGATTGGCGATGTCGTAAATTTTTAGTCCCGTCGGCAGTCTTTCCTTTGGCCGGTATCTTTCCAGATTAACCAACATGACATCGCCGCTGACGCGAACTTTGTGCGAATGCACGCCTTGGGGAATCTCGATCTGCGCCACGATCTTCGGATGTTTGGGGTTTCTGACGTCGAGGATCGTTGTGCCGTGGGGCGGGTCCATATGGCCGACGTAAGCGTAGCCATTCTCGACGACAACCTGCCCACCGCCGGCCAGGTCGGTGCGGCCGACGAGCTTTACGTTTTTGTTGATACCAAATTGCGGCAGATTGCCTTCACTCATAATCGTCATGCTCCTTGCGCCGGAATAGAGACCTTGTACCAATCTCAAGCGCAAGCGGTCAAACGCAAGCGATTTATCACATAGAGCGTAAGTTCTTTTAACACTTTCTCACTAGTATGCTTTGCATACTGCGATGATCTTACCGCCGGCAATGCCCGGTTGGCAGGCGAGCTTTCCCTGTGCAGGCAAGCCTGATCATGTCCATGGGCGCTTTAAAGGACCTGAACCCAGATCTGATACCAGACGGGCGCGGCATGAGTCTGGCAAGTTGGCCTGGTGCAGTGATGCAAGATGCAATGGTCAAATTGGTCTGGGCAAATTTGTTGTTGCAAATCCTCGACGGCGTCGCCTCATATCAAATTCTTTCTACCGGTGTTCCCGAATTTAATCCGCTGGTGTCTTACTACATAGAGAACTGGGGACTGATGGGAGGCCTGTTTTAC
>DATLCH010000298.1:0-10477 GCA_035526465.1 Candidatus Limnocylindrales bacterium
AGATCTTGATTGCGCTCGGACCAGCTGTTGAAGGTATGCTGCAATCGGGCCAGGTGTTCCATCGCCGCTTGCTCGAATAACTCTTTCGTCGCCGGCGACGAACTCTTTGAACGGACAAGGAGTCCAGCGGTATCGACTGCCAATACAGTGCTCTGTGTCTGTGTCGCCCGTTGGCTTTCGATTAACGCTTGCAGTCTCTCCCAGAGATTTTCATCTCCGGCCATCAGGCCGCAAAGTGGCATCGCCAACAGTCCCAGCATGGCCACCGTCATGGCACGCGCTCTTGCCGTGTGGTCGGTTAGCTTGGGCGCTCTGGCATCATCCTTCACGGCATCGGGTATTGAAACGATGACGTCTTCGCCGAGTTCGACGATTCGTTTAGTTAGTTTGAGTTCAATGCTTTCTTTCACGTCTTCCTCCCTTTCGACTCGATAGCGGAACCATGGCGCGGAATGGTGCAGGGGCGCGCGCTGAGTAGCTGGAAATTTCGCGTTTTAGTTTGACTTAAGTAGGTAGCAACGACGAGGCCAGTTGAGCTTCGGTACGGCAGGTAAGAAATGTGCGATACTGGAAGCTTGAGGAATTGTCCACGAACCGAAATGGACCGTTATTGCAAAGATTCCGAACTAGCCGCTGCTCGGACAATTCTGTGTCAATTCGCGATTTCCGTCACAGAGCTACTCACTGCAGCGCTCGTTTTGCGAAACCTGCAAAACTATACCTTCACCTTCTTGGCATTCCGTCGGCGGACATTTGTCGGCGGGGGGCGCCAAACCATTTTTCTATGAGCAATGCCGGCCTCGTCAAACACCGGTCCACAAGCGTGAAAGTTCATGCGCTGGTAAAATCCGCTGACGGCAACCTGCGCGTGCAAGTAGATCTTGCGCGCCTTCATCTTTCGTGCTTGCGCGATCGCACGCGTCAATAACTTTGCACCGACTCCTTTACGCCGCCAGCTCTTCAGCACCGCCATGCGGCCGATCTTGGCAGCGTGCCGACGCAATACCACTCGTGCCGTACCTATCGTTCGGACGCAATCCATGGCAAGAAAATGGATGGCCCTACCATCGTCTGCATCCAGTTCTACCTCGCGTGGCACGTTCTGCTCCTTGACGAAAACCCGGATACGAATGGCGTACGCTCGCGAAAGTTCCGCCGCGCTAGAAACTCGCTTCACGGTTATTTTGGGACGTTTCTTAGATCGGATCTTCGGTTTTTGCTTTGGCTCGAGCATGTTTGCTGCTTGTCCGGCTTCGCTATCTATCACGCCGGCAGTAGGTCCGAAAGATCGCTCTACGGCTTCGCCAGTATAAGTTTTATGTTTGGTAACTAAGGATAAATATTAACTGAGGGCCCTCACACGGATGCTATGAAATCGAAACACGACTTTGCTCCTCGTGATGATGTTGACACTGGCCAAAGTTCTCAGATATTTACACTAGTGAAAAGGGGATATCATCACCATGAAACAAACTTGTTTTGTCTGCCAAAATGTCGACTGCCAAAGCCGCGGTTCGGAAGCCCTCATGAAAGAACTCACCGATATGGTCGCCGCCAAAGCGATCGATGCCGAAGTTAAGGCGTATATTTGCTTCGGCGGATGCGACTTCGGTCCCAACGTCGTCGTTCACCCGCAGAAGAACTGGTATGCGGGCGTCAAGAAAGAAGACCTACCCGAGATTGTCAACTCACTCGCGGGCGGCCCAGCAGTCGCTCGGCTCGACACCATCGATCCGTCGCTGAAAGATATCGTGTACTCGCTGTTGGATGCCGGCGTCGTATAATTGTGACCGGTGCCAACGATGAAATCGACTTCCGGTTCCAGGGATTGTTACAAGTGTCGAAACCGAGTCAATTTCCCAGCGAGAGCCGGCAAGAAACTCTTCTCCCGTTGCCAATAGTTCGTGGCTAGGCTTTTGCCGTAATAAATCCACTGACGATATCGATGAAGCGCAGCGTTTCCGGCTGTTCCGGCGAGGGCACCATGCGGTGCTCCGGCAGGCCGGCAAACGTATGCACCTCGATCGCCCCACCGCGTTTTCGATACGATGCGATAAAGCGTTCCTGCATTTCCAGTGGATGGTTCTTATCGTCTTGTTTAAGCAAGAACAAAACCGGCGGCAGTTCGAACACCTCGGCACTTTCGATAATCGTCTGAGGACTACCTTCGGACATCGCTTCTTCGCTACGCCAGTAGTCGATGTGGGCTTGGATGTGTTGTTGGTTGTCGATCCGCTTGGCGTAACGGAAGCGATAGAGCGGGCAGATCACTGGCCAAGCAGCGATGACATAATTGACGCTGGCGTCAACCGAACCGTCATCACCCAGCGGCAACATCGAATAGGCAGGATGGCGCGGCCGCAGCGCGCTAAGCACCACTTGATGGCCGCCGCTTGAGTTACCGAACGCGCCGACCGTCGCCGTGCCGTTGAACTCAGCCGCATGGGCCTTGAGCCAGCGCACAGCCAAGTTCACGTCGCAAAGCGATGCCGGATAGGACGCCTCCGGCGGCTGGCGAAAATCTAACGCCGCCACAACGATGCCCTTCGCCGCCAGCGCCCGATCGACTCCGGCATTGTTCAACCGATCACCGTTGTGCCACGCACCGCCGTGCACGTCTATGATGCTCGGAAACGGCCCAGGTCCCTTGGGCCGATAGATGCGTGCCAGCCAAGGTTTGCCCGCCAACCGTTGATACTCGACATCCTGCTCTTCAATCTCGTATGCGTTATTGTTAGTCATGGCGCGAATCTAACGCCGGGTTAAGTGAAACTGCAAGCCCAAAACAGTGATTGGACCGGCGCGGAAGCCTATCTGCTGCAATTCGTCATGCACCGCCGCGGCATTCACTGACTCTGTCGGCCAGCAATGGCGGAAAATTTTCGCTGTAATATCAGCCACTGCCGTCCGCCATGTTATAACTGATGGAGTGGAATCGCGGCGCCGACTTTTGCCGGATCAAACCTACGTTAAAAAATGACTAGCAAAGAATTAATTCTGACACCGGCAGAAGCCTTCGACGATACTTCATTCATTCCAGCACTCTATAACAAACTCGCCATACCGCAGGATGGCAGTTTAGTCGTGGTGCCGCGGAAGCGTTCGGTGGATGCACGCGGCCGCGACATCAAAGTCCGCGTGCAATACGACATTGTCGAGCGCACCGGCTTGGCGCCACCCCGCACCAAGGACTACCCCCCGGCCCATGCCAAAGAACCGGTTCTTATTATCGGTTCGGGACCAGCGGGGTTGTTCGCCGCACTCCGGCTGGTTGAATTGGGCTACAAACCCATCGTGCTCGAGCGCGGTAAGGATGTGCAAGCGCGCCGCTATGATCTCGCCGCCATCAACAAAGAACACACCGTCAATCCGGACTCAAACTATTGCTTCGGTGAAGGCGGGGCGGGGACTTATTCGGACGGAAAACTTTATACGCGCTCCAAGAAGCGCGGCGATGTACAACGCATCATGGAGATACTCGTCGCCCACGGCGCCAAGGACGAGATCCTCTTCGACGCCCATCCGCATATCGGCACCAATAAGTTGCCCAAGCTCGTCACCGAATTGCGCGAGAGCATCAAACAAGCCGGCGGCGAAATTCATTTCCAAACTCGCGTGACGGACTTCGTGGTCGCCGGCAGCGAGCTAACCGGCGTGCGCACACAGTCGGGCGACGTCGTCGAAGGCCGGGCGGTTATTTTGGCTACCGGCCACTCCGCGCGCGATATTTTTCATTTACTCAACCAAAGAAAGATCCGAATCGAAGCCAAGCCTTTCGCGCTTGGCGTACGAGTGGAGCACCGCCAGTGTCTGATCGATCAAATTCAATACCATTGCTCTGATCGCGGCGCGTATTTGCCTGCGGCGGCCTATGGTTTGGTGCATCAGGCCAAGATCAATGGCAAGGACAAGGGAGTGTTTTCGTTTTGCATGTGTCCCGGCGGCTTTATCGTCCCGGCGGCGACCGCGCCAGGCGAGTTGGTCGTCAATGGAATGAGCCCTTCGCAAAGAAATGCTCGCTTCGCCAACTCCGGCATTGTCGTCGCAGTCGACGAAAATGATTATCGACATCTGCGCCGCTTTGGCGCTCTCGCCGCCCTGCAGTTTCAGGCAGAAGTCGAACAAAAAGCTTGGGAAGTAGGTGGCAAAACCCAAGCCGCACCGGCCCAGCGCCTGAGCGATTTCGTAGCGGGAAAACCCTCGGCGAGTCTACCCGAGACCTCGTACCACCCTGGCCTAACTTGCGCCGATCTGCGCGCGTTCTTGCCGAGTTTTATCGCCGACGCTCTTCAACAGGGATTCAAACGCTTCGGAGAAAAAATGCCTGGATATCTTACCAGCGACGCCCAACTCATCGGCGTAGAGAGTCGAACCTCCTCGCCAGTGCGCATCCCGCGCGACGCGGTCACTCTGCAACACCCGCAAATTGGAAATTTATTTCCCTGCGGCGAAGGCGCCGGATATGCAGGCGGGATCGTCTCGGCAGCCATGGACGGCGAACGCTGTGCCGAAGCGGTCATGCGTCTGTGCAAAAGTTGATAAAAAGTTACTAGACAAAAGCTACAAGCGGCGTCGAACCGTCCCATTAATGAAACAAATGTAACAATGCAAGTGTCGCGTTGAGTTGTGCATCTGGATCACTCCGACCTACCGCCCGACTCCGGCCAGCATCAATTCTCCCTTGATCTGTTTCCCTGTGCTGAGGGTGACGAATAGACGAGGAACGTGGTTCTCGCGCCCTACAGATGCGGCGAACAAGCGCTTTCACCCCGTTTAACGTAGCTGCGGGTTAAATGGGAAGCAATTACCGAGTAAAAATTACCTGTCAAAATTTATCGGTAAATAAATCCTCCAGGCTTCAACTCGCCAATTTAAAGGCAAAACCAAAACAACGTCACCGATTGCCGCAGGTAAATCCATACAAGCTAGCAGTTGCCCAATTCTCGGGCCGATAATCAAAAGTTATCCAGATTTGGCGTAGTTACGGCGAATCTCGCCCAGTGGTACGAGCCTTGCGGGTAGTTCCTGACGCAAAGGAACAATCAAACGGAAAACGTTGTGGGGGTAACAATGAATCGTTCGTCAAAAAAACAACTAAATCTCGGCGACCTGATTTACGTATTAACCGAAGCAGTGCAGCGCCACATTCGCGATGAAAAACTCGTTTACGAAATAGTCGCCAATTTACTGGCCGGCATGGTCGCCGCGCGCGGTAAAATTAACTATTCTGGAATCTTTACCGAACCGGCGCGACTGGCATCGTAACGAAAATCATAATGAACGTACGTGGAAACATAGCAATCTTAATGGGGGAATTATGGGCTTATCCAAAAAAACAGTTTTAGCAGTTGTCGCAGCGGGGGTATTATTTTCTACGGTCGCAAGTCGCGTGCAAGCCGGCGTACCAACGGAACAAGTGCGCCAAACGGCAGACAAGGTATTGCAAGTGCTGCAAGACCCGCAGTCGAAATCAAATAGCAATGCGGCCCAACGCCGTGAACAACTGACGCAAATTCTCGCCAGTAGATTCGACTTTGCCGAGATGGCCAAGCGTTCCCTCGGCGCAAATTGGCAGAAAGGCAGCGCCAGCGAACAACAACAATTCGTCCGTCTTTTTACCAATCTCTTGGAGAGTTCCTATATCGGCCAAATCGAAGCCTACAGCGGCGAAAAAATCATCTATGGACGCGAGACGGTCGAGCAAAATCAGGCCGATGTCGAAACTAAAATCGTCACTAAGAAAAGCGAAGAAGTATCGGTAAACTACAAACTCAAAGGTGATGGCGGTAATTGGAAAATCTACGACGTAGTGATCGAAAACGTAAGTCTCGTGAATAACTTTCGCAACCAGTTTAATCGCATGTTGGCCAAAGGTTCGTTCGCTGACCTGATTAGCCAGTTGGAATCGAAGTCAACTCTTAAACCCGACCGTAGTTAAATTGCCGATAGAGAATTAACCGACCCAATCAAAACCGAAGGACCTTCACTAATGCGAAAGGAGACTTTATGAAACGCTCTCACAATAAACCTGCTCTTCTACTGACGGCAACATTACTGTTTGGCGGCTGCGCCGGCGGCTCGCTGACAACGAGGGAAAAGGGCGCCGGCATCGGCGCGCTCGGCGGCGCTGCTGTCGGCGGTATCGTCGGGTCCGCGGTCGGACATCCGGGCGCGGGGGCAGCCATTGGCGGCGGCCTCGGTTTGGGTGCCGGCGCGCTAGTGGGCGATCAGCTCCAGGGGCAGCAAAATCAAAACAACCAGCAAGATAATCAGATCCGCAACAATCAAGCGGAAATTGATCGCCAGCGCTATGAACTCGAAAGGCTGCGGCGTGAGCGCGGCGAATACTAGTTGTCTTTAATCATCCGCTACTTTTGTGCGTCGAACCCGCGCGTCGGGTTCGACGCACAACTATATTAAGTACATCTTCATCCCAAGTGATCCGGGGTCGCTTATCGCAGCAATTTTTTTGGGTTGGGCAAAAGTGCGGGGTAAAGACTCACCGCGAGCGCAGCAGAGTCTGCACATTCTAATCTATAGGTAATTATTTCACTTCCAGACTATTGACGACGCTCTGTACGCCGCGCACTTCCCAGGCAAGTTTTATCGCTTGCTGGCGGGCATCGAGCGAATGCACAAAGCCGCTTAGGTAGACGGTCCCGCTGTTGGATACTACCTTGATCCCTGATAGATCCACTTTCTTGTCCGCGACAAGCCGGTCCCGCACTAACTTGGAGAGCACTTGATCTTGCGGGCTTTCCGCCGCTGGAATTGCCACGGTGGTTTCGCTGCGCATGGTTTGGCAGCCTAAAGCAAGCGGCAGCACTGCTAACACGAGCGCAAGAAAGGATTGTCGAGTCGATCGCATAGCGCATTCGATATCACAGACGGCGATTTCTTACTAGAAAGAACTTCTGGCGAACGTTGAAGGGCTGATCGCCGCGAGCATGTACCTCGGACAACCAGCCGCCCTGATATGACCCACCCCTCAATTCTTAAGCGCTAGTTGGCTCTCTTTGCTGACCGCAGGAACGCGCGTTGGAGCATCTTGCGTAGAGAATATAATTTAACCTCAGGTGAAGAGTCTCTGAGAGCTTGCGGAGGGCAATTATGAGCTACAAACTGTATTATTGGCCTGGCATAAAGGACGCGGCTCGCTTTGGAAGACGCCGGCGCGGACTACCTAGAAGTTGCCCGCCAACCCCGAGGGATCTCGGCGATGTCGCGCGTTATGGAGGGCCCATCGATAAAGCGACCACCGTTCGCGGCGCCGTTTTTGAAAGCCGGTAAGCTGGTCATCGCTCAGACCGCCTACATTCTCGTCTTTCTCGGCCCGCGCCTGGGCCTCGCGCCGAAACAAGAGGCCGGCAGACTGTGGGCCCATCAACTGCAACTGACGATTGCGGATTTTGTCAGGGAGGTTCACGACAGCCATCATCCGATCGGCGGCGGCTTGTATTACCAAGATCAAAAACGCGAAGCCAAGCGCCGCGCCAAGGATTTCACGGCCGAGCGTCTGCCGAAGTTTCTCGGCTACTTCGAGCAAGCCTTGAAACGCCAATGGCGGCCGTATACTCGTCGGCAACGCTGTTTCCTACGTTGATTTATCTCTCTTCCAGATGATCGAAGGCCTGCGCTACGCATTTCCCCGCGCCATGACCAGGCAGGAACGCAAGCATCGGTGCGTCATCGCGCTGCACGACCGAGTCGCAGCGCGCTACCGCCTCGCAGCGTACCTGGAGTCCGAGCGCCGCCTGCCCTTCAATCAGGACGGCATCTTTCGTCACTATCCAGAGTTGGGACGAAGCGTCGTGATATCTATGCCCGGCGCTGGCTACCGAGCGAAAGCCGCATCACACTATGTTATTCCGGTATTGATAACTGCGCAAAAATGGCAGCTTTAGGGAGCACGGGGCAGCGTACTCGGGAGATCATTTTTAGTAACTTGCCGCGCGCCATCAGCTGAGGAAAGAAGCTTTTCTCGAACCGGAAGTACGACTCGATACTCTCGGGCGTTGAAGGTTTCCAGGATTGTCCGCCTCGTTAACGGGGGCGACCTTTTCTACTGATCTTCAGCGGGGTACGAATCATAACAACCTCATCCATAAATCGGTAAAGATCCAAACCCTTTTGAGCAACAAGTGATCGATGGGATTCTTGCCGGCAGGTTGTGCTACGCCATGACTAGCTGCCCGATTCTTTTCACTTCCGATTACTTCTTGCCGAACTTCAACCGCTCCGCGGCTTTCTGCACGAATGATGCGTCGAGCGCAGCCGAAGCATCGCGGTTTTTGATCCCCTGCGGATTAAATCGTTCGTGGAAGCCGGTGATCATGCTTTCGATACCGGCTTGCCAGGGAATCGGCAGACCGTCAATGGCTTCGTATTGTTTGGAATACGTATCGTAGGTACGCTCGAGAATCACCGGATCTTTTTGCCGGGTCAATTCAGTGATTGCTTTGAAAGCCAATTGCTTATGAGTCCGAAACAACTGCATGCCAGCGACATGCGCAGTCATGTAATCTTCCAGCACGCGCCGATTGCGGTCGCGAAAATTCCGGCTCACGGTGTGCGGCACGCCGGCATAGGGCATTTTTAAATCGAGGAAGTTGACCAGCTCGCGATACCCGGCTTTTTCGAGCTCGTACTCATTGGGCGGATTCACAGCGACCCCGTCAATCAGCCCCTGCTTCATCGCGGCGACCCGGCTAGGA
This sequence comes from Candidatus Limnocylindrales bacterium, assembly GCA_035526465.1. Lineage (GTDB taxonomy): Bacteria > Desulfobacterota > Binatia > UBA9968 > UBA9968 > DP-20. The sequence goes on from DATLCH010000298.1 coordinate 8,715, forward strand.
ATGCCGCCGGCGAGATAAACCATCTGCACGTCGCGCCCGGCGACCAAGCCGAGTTTGTCTAAATAGAGCAGCGTCGCGTACTCGTCGAGCCCGGCGAGACCGGCGCCGAGTTTCTTGCCTTTCAAATCGGCCGGAGTACGGATCGATGAATTGACCATCAAGCGCACCGGCACATAACGCGTCTCCGTAGCGATCACCATGAAGTCGAAATCTTTTGTCGCAATGGCGCGCGACACCGCGGTGCCACCACCGTAGAGCACTTGAATGTTGCCGTTGGCCAACGCCGGCATATAGGCCGACGCGCCCTGCATCAAGACCATCTCCACGTCGAGATTGTACTTGGCAAAGATCCCCTCACGCCGGGCGATCCATCCTGGACAAAACGTCGCCGCCGGTGAAGCATAAGCGACGATGAGCTTGGTGGCATCCGCGTAGGCGGCGCGGAAATCCGGCCGCAGCGAAACCAAGAGCAAAATGATCAACGCTCTTTTGGTCATTTTCCCTCGCTTTGAACCACGTCCTTGTTCGATCGGCGTCGCCGCCGTCATGGCACACTAATATCGGAATACCTTAATCCAAGCGCAGCGTGCGTGTCCATGATAACAGAACCACAGAATCGAGTTCGCCAGTTTGATTTTGATCAGTTTCCGAAGATTTCGCGAAGGAAATACAGCCGACGAGAAAGCGCTCGGCCGAGTAAACGCAAATCGACGAACTACCCCCCGGCACGCCCAAAATATGCGCTGAGTATCTTCTTGTTTACCGTTCTTTCAATACCTCCTCGAGAATTGAATAGTCCACAAGAGCGTTGACATTGACGCGCTGCGGAATTTCACGGCTTCGATAGGCGCTGTCCAGATACTCTTGCACGGCCTCCACGCCAATCTTACCGTCCATGGGCAAGCTAGGGAGAAATTCTTTATAGGTTTGTTCCACCACATCAGGGCTCAATTTCCAGGTACGCTGAATGAAGTCACTAACCTTGCCTTTCTCATTTGCGATGTATCTCAGACTATCGAGGAAGGCGCGAATCATCGCCTTCACTTGACCCCGATTTTTCTCAACCTTTGTCTTGAGAACCTGCAGACCGGTATTTGGATAGACGCCGATGCTTTGCGTCGATGCCAGTTGGTTGAACGCTTTTTGTTTCATCAGAATATTGAACGGTATGGAGAGCGCGGCGGCATCGACGGCCTTGGCGTTAAGAGCTGAAAAGGCATTGGCTGCTGAACCGGTCTGAATATAAGTGACCGCATCAGGATTGATTCCACCTTGCTTCAACATCGATCGGGTGAGGTTGTGGCTTTGGCTGCCGATCCGTGAAACGGCCACCTTTTTGCCGGCCAGGACATCTATTTTGGTAATGTCGGGCTGTGAAACTATATAAAATAGCGGCGTCTTCGTGGTCGCCATTACGATTGTCGCAGGCAAACCTTTCGCCGCCAGAAGCAAACCAGGAATGAAACTGGAATTATAGTCGATCTCGCCCGCTGCCAATGCCGCGACTTGGGCCGGGCCGGACACCAGGATCGACTCCACGTCCAAGCCATGCTTTCTAAAAATCCCCGCGTCCTTGGCAATCAAGTTGACGAGGAAAGTAAAACTGACCGTCGACAATGCAACCCGGATTTTTTCACGATCCTGGGCATGCGCCAAACCAAGAAACAGTTGAAGCAACAGGATAAGCGCACTGATCGATTTTCGCGTTTGCTTCGATTTTGGGTTTTTCACCGTATGCATACCAAGCTCCTCGATCCACAACC
>DATLCH010000310.1:0-11890 GCA_035526465.1 Candidatus Limnocylindrales bacterium
GGTTCTTACTGTCCTCGGATAACTTCAGGTGCACGCTGACGACATCGGCGCTGCGCAGGACATCCTCGAGCATCATGAAGGTAGCGTCGGATTTGCCGGCCCGTTCTTGGGTCAAGGTCGGGCCCCAGGCGATCACTTTCATGCCGAAAGCGCGGCCGATGGCGGCCACTTCCGTGCCGATCTTGCCGAGCCCCAAAATGCCCAGCGTTTTGCCTTTCAAGACATGACCCAAAATCAAAGGCCACTCGCCGTGGCGCATCGCCTGGTCAGCGCGCGAAATTTTTCGCATGACATCGAGCATCAAGCCGAAGGTCAGCTCCGTGGCGCTGTTCCCGCCGGGCGCGAGACTGACGACCACGCCATGAGCCGTCGCTGCATCCATGTCGATGTGGTAGGCGTGATTGCCGGTTTGTGAGATAAACTCCAACGCCGGCAGTTGCTGAAATAGCGACGCGGTGAATTTTGTCCGCTCACGAATCGGAATAATCGCTTGGCAGGCTTTGATCGCTTCGATTAACGCCGCTTCGCTGCCAAGCTTCTCATGGAGAATCTGCACCTCGGCATTCTGGCGCAGCCGGGCAATGGCTTTTGTCGGGGCAATAGCGTGTTGGTAGTCGTCGAGGACAGTGACTTTCATTTGGCTGTCTCGCCGCAGAGGCGCAGAGAACGAGGAGAAAAATTAAAATTTATCTCCTCGAACTGTGCGCCTCTGCGGAAATTTTTATGTCTTTCAAATCACCGCGATGCCCGCGATCTCTATAAGATAATCGGGGTGGGCGAGGCCTTTGACGATGACCAGCGTGCTGGTCGGGGAGTTTTCCTTGTACTGTTTCATCCGCACTTCGTTGTACCCGACGCGGTATTTGCGATCGACGATGTACGTGGTGGTCATCACCAGATTGTCTATGCTGCCGCCGGCTTCTTCGAGTACCGCGAGGATGTTGGCATACACCTGTTCGGTTTGCTTTTTAATATTGCCTTTGCCGACCACTTTGCCATCTTTGTCGCTCGCAGTTTGGCCGGCGATGAACAGCAACTTACCGCCGTCGGTTTGGATCGCCTGTGCGTAACGCGGCCGCGGATCGCTGAGAGTTTTGGGTTGGATATCTTTGCGTGGCATGGGAGCTCCCTTCGTATTTCAGGTTGGAGTAATGGAATAATGGAGTACTGGAGTGTTGGTTTTCCCGATTTCGCTTAACTGCACCACTGCAATACTCCAGTCGTCCCGCTGTTGTCTACCTCACCGGGTACCGCTTGGCCATTTCGTTGAAAAAACCATCCTTTTCCATTTCCTGCAAGAAGCTTAAATCGACGAATTGTTCCGGTTTGAAATTCTTGGCATTGGGCAAAGTCGGCGCCAGCACGTCGAGCATGAATTGAATGCCCTTCAAAGTTGGATAAGGTTTTTTCGGGATCGACTTGATATAGCCATTGTAGGAATCTTCCAGCACGGCCGGATCGTTGGTGCGCATGTATTTGGCAAATACTTTTTGCGTCGCCGCTTTATTGCTGTAGACGAAATAAATCGCCTCGACGAAGCCGCGGAGCGCGCTTCTCACGGTCTCGCGATTACTGGCGATATACGCGCGCGATGTCGCGAAGCCATTGCCTTGAACCTCGACGCCCAAGTCGCCGATGGAGACATGTTCGACCAGACCGGCGCGACGCCCCAGCGGCGCCGCCGAGGAGGACAGGTACGTCGCATCGATTACACCCGACTGCACCGAGGCGATGCGCTCGGTGTCGAGACCGGCGGGGATCAGCGTGAATTCCTTAAGATCGGCGCCCAAGTGGCGGGCGAGGATGATCGATGCGTAATGAGTTGCCGAATTGAATCCGGTGATGCCGATGCGCTTGCCTTTGAGTTGCTCGAGCTGGGTGATTCCCGTCCGGCTAAAGACAATCAGGTCGTACTTGGTTTCGACCGCGGCGGTGAGCACGAGGTTGTGACCCTGAATCGTCGCTTGGACGACCGTGCCGATATTGACAATCGGCGGATCGCCGCTGACCAGCGCCTGGGTGGCAACCTGGCCGCCGCGAAACAAAATCGGCTCGACTTCCAAACCGTATTTGGCGAATAAACCCATTTCGCGCGCGACCCAGACATTGCTCTGACGAAAGCTGAGCGATGGGTAGCCGATCTTAATGCGCTTGAGCTGTTGAGCGTTGGCAGTGCCGCCGATGAGCCAACTGGCGGCGACGCAAACTAACAGGAGAAATGGAATAGGGGAGTGGCGGATTGATGCCTTCCTAGATAAACCCGACCCTCGATTACTGCAAGACTCCAGCACTCCGATCTTCTCACTTACTCGGATATCTCTTCGCCATTTCATTGAAGAAGCCTTCCTTTTCGAGTTCTTGTAAGAAGCTCAAGTCGACAAACTGCTCGGGTTTGGCGTTCTTCGCCTGGGGCAGTTGCGGCGCGAGGAGGTCGAGCATGTACTGGATGCCCTTGAGGGTCGGGTAAGGCTTTTTGGGAATCCACTTGATGTAACCGTTGTAGGAATCCTCGAGCATCTCGGGATCGTTGGTGCGCATGTATTTGGCGAACACTTTCTGCGCGGCGGCTTTGTTGGCGTAGACAAAATAGATCGCTTCGACAAAACCCTTTAGAGCACTTTTCACGGTGTCGCGGTTGCTGGCAATATAACCGCGCGACGTGGCGAATCCGTTACCCTGGACTTCAACCCCCAAATCGGCAACGGAGAATAGCTCATTGAAGCCACTCTTGCGCGCCGGCGCTGACGCTGAAGAGGTAAAGAATGTCGCATCGATCCTTCCCGCCAGCATGGCGCCCAAACGTTCCGCGTCCGGCCCCGTAGGAACCAGCGTGATGTCCTTGTTAATTTCCAAGTTGAGATGCTGGAACAGAATGTTGGCTGCGTTGTGGGTCGCCGAGCCGTATCCGCTAATGCCGAATTTTTTGCCTTTGAGCTCTTCGAGTTTGTTGATGCCTTTGCGGGCAAATACAATTTGGTCGTACTTGGTTTCGACGGCGGCGACCAGTACGAGATTGTAGCCCTGCAGGCTTGCCTGCACGACCGTGCCGATGTTAACGATGGGCGGATCACCGGCCACGAGGGCTTGCGTCGCCATCTGGCCGCCGCGCAAAAAGATCGGCTCGACATCCAAACCGTATTTGGTGAACAGGCCCATTTCCCGCGCCACCCAAACGTTGCTCTGACGGAAACTCAACGACGGATAGCCGATGCGGATTTTCTTTAGCGGCGGAGTCTGTGCCTCAACCGTTGCCGCGAGGCCAATTGATAAGTTAACCAGAAGACTGAGTGCAAGTGATGCGATTTTCATACTATTTCTTCCTGCTCATCCTTTCTCTGAATATGTGTGACTTAACATTTCAATAGCTTGAAAGCCGCGAATTTATTCCTTCATTGAGTAATAGGAGGCTCGACAAAGTCACTCATTGGCCGGATTGTCCCGCCTTGTTAGCTCTTATTTAAAGTCTTCGCGCGCGGCGGTGCAGACCAGCTAATACAACCCGCGGTAATTTGGTGAGTTCCCCATCAGCGATAGAGTTCCGGGTCCGAGCCTCGATCCACGCCGGTGCGAATGCGGGGAAATACCGAGACGCCGCCGGGACGGCCTTGAACCATGAAGTCGACGGGAATGAATCCTTGCAACAGCGGGATCGGAATCTGCACTCCGCCGTAAGGCGTGCCACGATCGGCACCGACCGAGAGCTGACTGCCGCCGAAACCCGCGGGCAGACCGCCGCTCATCGCAAAGTGGCTTGCCGATATGCTGCCTTGGATCGGCGGGAGTTGGTACTGGCTGCCAGGATTACGCTCGTTTTCCGTGATCAACTGCGCGTCGAGTACCCGGCGATAGGACGAGCCGCCGGCTTCTCGGATCAACCTAAACGTCGTGTCGTCGCGCTCCTCAGAATTGGTGCTGCGCTGTTCGCGTTCGCCGCGGATGATCGCGGTGGGGACATTTCTGATTCCGCCGACGCTGTCTTTGCCGCGCTGGTTAGCATCTGCCGCGGCGACTTGCTGATTTTTTTCGCGCAGGGCGACGAAGAAACGCTCGGCGTTCGCCTTAGCGAGACGATGACTCTGGCTGCGCACGCCCCAGGGAGTCTGATAGAAGATAAGTAGCTCGCTGTCGCTGAGCAAAATGGCGCCGCGGTCGGCGATCTCCATGTTGCGCGGATCGCCATCGAACAGGGTGCGCTTGAGTCCTAACCCCCGCGGCCCCCAAATTTCGCTATGTTCCAACAAAAATTGCTTGCTCATGCGCATGCCTTGGTTTTCATCCTTGGCGAGGGCGGCAAGTTTTTTGGTCGCTTCGGCCGCCGCGCTCGAATCGGGATGGTAATCGATCACAGCCTTGAGATAGTTCTCTTGACTGCTGCGCGAAGGTGATTTACTCGCGGCGGCCAATAAAGCGCGGGCGGCCTTGTCATTGAGCGCTGCGATTTTTTCTTTTGGCGAGCCGGCGAGCTCATGATAGGTGAGGGCGCGCTCAACCAATCCGCGCTCCTCGTAAGCCTCGGCGAGGACGCGGTAAACATCGCCAGCGTTTTCCGACTTGGGATGACCGCGCACATAGGCGACTCCCGCATCGATCACCGGCTGCGCCGAAATCGGGTTGTTGGTCATGACTTGGAAAAGTTGGCGGCTCCACATCATTGCGTTGGCCATGCCCAAAGTCGCAGCCCCCCCCGGACCAGCGACCGCCATGGCGCCGGCGGCGAAGAGCATGTTCTTGCGCAGGAAATCGTCGCCGAGAAGGACGTATTTCGCCGATTCTAGTTGACGCTCGGTGCGCGCATCGTTGAATCTCGAGAGCAGATTGTATCCGGGGCTCTGCAGCAAGACATCCGCGCGTTCTCTGGTCACAGGTGTGGTCGCCTTGCGGGCGTTTTGCTCGACAGCCTTGCGTGCCGCTTCATGCCAGCCTTTTATTTCCAATGCGACGGCTTCGGCATCACGAGCGGCATCGGCCAGTGGCTTACCGAGGTATTTTTTCTCCGTGTCGATCGCCACCCGTTGGATCAAGTTGGCATCGCGCAAGGACAGCGCCTCGAGCAGCTTTCTCACATCGGTTTGCTGTTGCGGGGTCGTATTCGCTTCGCTGCGTGCTTTAAGGCTCTGCTGGCGCGTCTCCTGACGCTGCTGCAACACCTGGGCAGTTTGCAGGCGTACTTTCTCGGCATTTTGCGACTGAGGATCGAAGAAGAGCGCCACTTGGGCATGAAAGAGTGCTCGCTCGTCGTCGTTCTTGTTCAAGGCTTCTTTGGCCTTGGCGAGTTGCTTGGCGACCAAAACGTCGCGCTTCTTCTTATCGAGCGAGGCGATCTGCTTGCGCACCTGAGCATTCTTGGGATCGTCGGGATAGCGTTTTAGATGATCGAGGTCGCGCGCTAACGCGCGCCGCTCTTCCATCGACATGTCGCGATCCATTAAAGCATAGAGCTGGCTAATTGCAGTTTCCGCGGCGGCGCCAACGTAATTTCCCGAAGCGACGCCGACCAGATCGATGGAACTCAACAAGCGATTGACCATACCGCCCCAAAAATTGGTCGAGCTCTGGCGCATCAGCTGCTCGGATTGAAAATGGTCGTCGCGGTTGATCACCGCTTCAAGGTACTTTCTACGTTCCATTGTCGAGGCTTCGCGCAGCGCCTGGCGATAGGCGGCGAGATTTTTCTCGCGGTCCTGAATCGTGTTGTTGACCAGATCCTGGGCTCGCTCCGTCAGGCCGGTGGTCGTGCGTTGCTCCTTCTGCAGGCGGGCGTCTTCTCTTTTCAAGAACTCGAGATGGTCTTTCAGGGTTTCATTGCGGTTCGTTAACGTATCGATCAGTAGGTCGCGGGAGCGTTTATCGACAGCGTCCGGGAAGAATTGCGGCGCGGCGGGCGCCGTGTCGAACGGGTCATATTCGGGCATCGGATTTAAGATTTTTTCGACGTCCAATTCACGCGCCTGAGCGCGACAAAGGGCTGGAGCGCCGAGCAGCACGGCGATGACTGCGGCGACGCCGAGGCGGCAGGTTCTATGCGTTGTCATCGATTGAGCCTCGTGAGTTTTTCCATGTAACCGCGAGTCGCTTCGATTTTGGCCTGGGCTTCAAGTTTTTCAATCACGCCGTCGGTTTGAGCGACTTCGCTGTAGAACTTCAACGCGGATTTGGCGAATTGTTCGAGTACATTGAGATCGAATGCCAATCCCTCGGGATCGTACTGGGCAGCATAGTCTTTTGCAAGAATCATGTAAAAGTCGGCGAAGTCGAGCAAATGACGTTGATAGTTCTTGCTTTGTTGGTGCTTGGTGATCAGTTGGCTATAGCCCACAATGGTCAACTGATTGCCTTCTTTCAAGCGAAAGCGATTGGCTTCGACGAAAGCGACCTTGGCGCGATCGATGCGCTCTTCTTCCACTCGCGCGAGGAACTCATAGGGCGTGCCCCGATGTTTTAGGATAAGTCCGTTCCAAGCCGCCACTTTCTCGTCGAGACCGGCGATGTATTTGAATGGATCGTCGAGCGGTATCGAGCGGTCGAAGATGCGCAGAAAGTTATCGAGAATCTCGGCTTTTTTAGCAGCTTCGCTGCCAAGCGCACCCTCAGTCTCAGCGATCTTACGGTAGAGCGCCGCTGCTTGGTCATATTCGCGCAAGCGCTCAAGTGCCAACGCGCGATTGAATTGAACGATATCCGTAAACTGACCGCGATTCTTGGTTTCGTAGTCTTGCAGGCGGGTCAGCGTCGCCTTCATGATGTTGATACCCGTGACATCCTTGGGGATGGCAAATCGATAGGTATCTTCCTTAGCCAGACGCTGAAAGTCTCTGACAATGTCGAGCAGATCGCCGGCCGGCAAATAGCGGCCCTCCGGCACGGCAGCGCGCGCCCGATGTACGAATGGCATGGCGCAAAAAGAAATCACCAAAAGTATAAAAACCGGCAAACGTTTTAGGTGAGCGATTCTCAAGAGCGTAACGGCGCCACGAACGTGCTAATTATCGCGAAGAGCGAAGAAATTTCCGTACTCGAGCTATTTTCCGAGAAAAACCCTCTAAGTCAAGGCGCGCGAATGCGTCCACTGCGCTTGACCACGTCGGAGAAGCAGATTACCCATGAAACATGGCATCGACAACTCGCCAGACGTTGTTAGCTTTCATAATATTTGTGATTCATCTGACCGGCTGCGCTGAAGGATTGTTCGAACCGGCGCGCCCGGTTAACCCGCCGGGGCCGCTTGCCCTACCACAGTCGCCGCCGCTGCCGGAATATCGCGGCCCGGCGACGCGGTCTTTTTTTATGGGATTTACGCTCTGGCCCGCGGATCTCAGCCGCGACGGCGTGGCCATCGCTGAGGACTACGCGTACGCCCATGGTGACATTGTCGCGGTGACGTTCATTAGCGGTATTCCCTGGGCCGAAGCGTTGGACAACAAGCCCTACCCGCGAGATGTTCAAGAGCATCTTAACTATCGCCCGCCAGCGGGCAAAAAACTTTTTCTCTCGATCTCTCCCTTGGATAAGGATCGCCGCGGACTGGCACCTTACTGGGGCGACACCGATACTCAGCCGTTGCCGCAGCCGTGGAATCGCGAGCCGCTCAACAGCGCGCGAGTCAAGCGCGCGTATCTGAACTTCATCCTGCGTGCGGTGGAAACCATGCGGCCGGATTTTCTCGCCATCGGTGTCGAATCAAATGTGCTGTTATCGCGCAACCCTCAGAAGTGGCAACAGTTGAAAGAGCTGCACCGTGACACCTACCTGGCGGTCAAGAAGCTGCACAAAGCCTTGCCGGTATTTTTCACCACCGACGTGCTGCACTACAAACGGCTGGTAGCGGACTCCAAGGGGTCGGAGCAGGAAAAGGAGGTAATGGATCTGATGCGCTACAGCGATCTGTTCGCCATGAGCGTTTATCCGCATATGAGCTTGGAAGTCGCCCGGCCGGTGCCGGCGAACTTTCTCGACTTCGCAACCCGGTTCAAACGGCCCGTGGCGGTGGCCGAGAGCGGCATGGCATCGGCCGATGTCGAACTGCGCACTTATTCAACGCTACTACGCGGCTCCGATGCCGACCAGTACCAGTTCACCGAGTTGCTGCTGAAAACCGCGGCGCGCGATTACTACGAATTCGTCATCAATTTCGCCAGTACTGACTCCGATCGATTGGTCGCACGGCTTCAGCCGCCGCTCGATGATCTGGCGCGCCTCTGGGCATATACGGGTATGCAGACCAGCGACAAGCGGGCAAAGCCCGCGTCAGCGGTTTGGGATGCTTACCGGCGCGCCAAGTATGAACAGGCGAAGTGGTGGTGATATCCCACGATCGCGTTACTGCAATCGAGCAATGCAAATGTTTTAGCGTCGATCATCGCCGGATCGATACCATGTCGTCCGTCACGCGGTGACTATCAACGAGTAGAACAGAACCAATTCGCCGTACTTACCGGCGGCGAAATCATGGGGTGTGCCTTTGGGGACGTGACAGATGATTCCTGGCCGCAGTGGCGTGCGTTTTCCATTCACGCGCAGGCGGCCGCTGCCTTTGATGACCTGACAGACGACGTCTTTGTCATCGTGGATGATCTGTTTGGCGTCCGAGTTTTTGGATGGGCGGAAGGCAATAAGGCCGCTGGTGAATGTTTCTCCCTTAAAGCAGTCGGCATAGCGAATTTCGTCGGAAATTTTTTTGAGATCTTTCAGGGCTGAGTTGATCGTAATGATTTTCATTGCCGAGTCGCGTGACCGGGGTTGAAACGGGCGATTGGCGTTACCCTGCAATTCCGGATCTTTTTTGCGAATCTTGCGTTCTTTGCGGCTAACTTCCTGGTTTCAACCTACTTCGGTTACCGCGGCAAGAATTTCCTGGATCGCTTGCTCGGCCTTATCGTTGGGGACGCGGCTCGAACCGACAACTTTGTGGCCGCCGCCGCCGTAGTTCTTGAGTAGCTCGCCGACATTCACATTGGACGTCGGGTTGAAGATGTTGTAGCCCACCGAGATTGACGTCGTATCGGCGCGCTGGCTGTCGTAAGCCACTTTGACTTGGATATTGCCTTTAGGAAACAACGTGAACACCAAAAATCGATTGCCGTCCGGGATCTCCTTGACGCCGCGCAGATCGCAATAGATTACGTTGCCTTTGTAACAAGTTCGCTCGAGCAACAGCTTGCGCAGTTTCTCCTGCTCTCGTTGAATCTGCTCGCAGCGGCGCTTGACGTCCGCGTCGTTCAGCACTTCTTCTAGGGTTGCATCACGCAGCAGATTGATCATCTTCAACCAGTAGGGCTCATCGCCGGCGTTTCGGCCGTCGGTGGTCATGGAGATCAGCACATAGCCCTGCGGATTGAGCACGTCGTCCCGTTCCAACTGGCCGGCGTCGACTCGATCAACCTCGTGCATCAAGTGCTGCATGCGCGCAGTGCCGAGGAACTCGGTGATCTGTTCCGGCGTGCTCCCGTTGCCGGTTGCCTGTTTTCTCTCAGCTGCTTCCTCGTAGTATTCATACACGACCCGCGCAGCACTGGGGGCGAGGCGAAAGCCGCCGCGGCCGAGAATAATCGGCTTTTGAAAAGTCGGTGTGGTGTTGGTGACGTGATGGTCGAACCAGAGAGTGCAGTGGGGATGATAGGGGAGATTGGTGATGATATCGCCGCTGCGAATCTCGACCAAGCCATCCTGCATGAACTTGGGTTCGACGTATAGATAGTCGTCGATGTTTTCAAACTTAGTGATTAACGCGCCGCAGACGAGGCCGTCGAAGTCAGCGCGGGTGACCAGCCTCATCGGATCACCTCGTCGACGGGCGTGAAGGGCAGATTGAATGCGCTGGCGACGCCTTCATAGGTAACCTTACCGTTGAAGGTGTTCAAGCCTTTGGCCAGCGCTTTGTTTCTGACAAGCGCCTGCGGAAAACCGCGATTGGCCAACTCCAAGCCGTACGTCAACGTCGAATTCGTCAGCGCGTAAGTTGATGTATTCGGCACGATGGCCGGCATGTTGGTGACGCAGTAGTGAACCAGTTCTTCTTCGACGTAAATTGGATTGGTGTGCGTAGTCGGCCGCGAGGTCTCGGCGCAGCCGCCCTGATCGATGGCGATGTCGACAAACGCGGCACCGGCTTTCATTCTTTTTACTAACGCGCGGGGTATTAGCTTGGGAGCTTGGGCACCAGGAATCAGCACTGACCCGATGACTAAATCGGCTCCAACGACCGCTTCTTCGACATTGGCCCGATTCGACATCAGTGTCGTGACATGGCCGCCGAGAATATCATGAACGTAGCGCAACTTGTTGGGATTGATATCGAGAATGCTGACATGGGCGCCCATGCCGACGGCGACCTGGCAAGCCGCGGTTCCCGACATGCCAGCCCCAAGGATGACAACGTTGGCCGGGCGCACACCAGAGGCGCCGCCCAAGAGAATCCCTCTGCCGCCATTCTCCGCCTGTAAACACCAAGCCCCCACCTGAATCGACAAACGACCAGCGATCTCACTCATGGGCGCGAGTAACGGCAACGACCCGTCGTCCAACTGGATCGTTTCATAGGCGATACCGGTGACTTTGCGCTCAAGCATCGCCCGCGTGACCGCTTCATCGGCGGCCAGATGAAGATAGGTAAATAGAATCAATCCCGGCCGCAGAAACGCAAACTCAGACTCCTGCGGTTCCTTGACCTTCATGATCATGTCCGCCTTGTCCCAGACCTGTTTGGCGCTGTCGACGATGGTCGCGCCGGCGGCTTGATAACCGGAGTCAGTGAGACCGCTGCCGCTGCCGGCGCCTCTTTGGATCAACACTTGATGATTACGCGCGACAAAGCCGGCGACGCCGGTAGGTGTCACGGCGACACGATTTTCTTCGGTTTTAATTTCTTTGGGGACGCCGATGATCATCCGTAAAAGCTACGCGAAGCAAATGAAAAATGCAAAATTGATAATCGAGACGAGTTCAAGACAATTGACAATGGACAACCGCTACGAGATCAGCGATTCAGGGACCAAATGAGGATGGCCCAGCCGCCGAGAAAGGCCAAGCCGCCGATCGGCGTGATGGCGCCGAGCCAGCGCGCGCCGGTGAAGCTTAGCAAGTATAGGCTGCCGGAAAAAATTGCGATGCCGGCGATAAAGCACCAGCCGGCTGTGGTGAAATTGATATCGGGCCAGCGGGTTATTGCCCAAGCGACCCCAAGCAGTGACAGCGCGTGATACATTTGATAGCGCACGCCGGTTTCGAAAATGTTGAGCATGTCCGGCGAAATTTTCGTTTTAAGCGAGTGCGCGCCGAAAGCGCCGAGGGCGACTCCAATGAAGGCGGCGATGGCGCCGGCGGTGAAGAAAAAACGCTCCATTATTTGCGGTGCTTGCGCGCTAGTTCGAACTCGTGAGTTGTTGGTCTACAGCGCGGGCGCGCTGCGATTGAATGATACGATCACCTGGCCTTTTTGCACGACAATCTGGCGGTAGTCTTTACGTTGACTCAGCGCATCGATCAGTTTAACCAGCGGCTGGTTAGCGGTCAGATATTCTTTGGGCGCGCCGGCGGCTTTCATCGTTTCGATCTCTTTTTCTTCGAGATTCCAACGCAGCAGAAATTCCTCATCAGAAACGTGCTCGGCATTCATCTTTTTGCGCAGTTCGGCAACCGAGGGTTCGGGCGGAGGTCGCTCGGCCCATTCCTTGGCACGCGGCCGGTCGAGAATCTTCGCTTTGACCTCGGGCGCCATCAACTCGGCGCCTTCTTTGCCCCAATAGCCGAGCGCGTATTGAATAATTTGATCGGTAACTTCCTTGTAGCGCTCGCCGACAATGACGTTGATCGCCGCCTGACTGCCGACGAACTGTGACAGCGGTGTGACCATAATCGGATAGCCCAGTTCAGCGCGCACCTGCATGGTTTCTGC
>DATLCH010000311.1:0-6726 GCA_035526465.1 Candidatus Limnocylindrales bacterium
CGGCTACTTCGAAGGGATCCGTTGCTATGAACTGGCCGACGGTCGCTCGGCGGTATTTCGTCTGCAAGAACATATGCAGCGGCTCGCCGACTCGGGAAAGATTCTGGGCTTCCCGCTGCCATACTCGGTCGAAGCAATGTGCAAAGCAACGGTAGAGGTGATTCGTGCCAACAAGCTGAGGGCCTGCTACGTGCGACCGCTGGCCTTTCTGGGTCTCGGCGAACTCGGTGTTTACGCGCCAAACAACCCGGTCAATGTGTGCATTGCGGTTTGGCCCTGGGGCGCATACCTGGGCGATGATGGCATTCGAAACGGTATTCGCGCCAAAGTGTCGTCGTATACCCGCCATCACGTGAACGCCACAATGACCAAAAGCAAGACCTCGGCGAATTACGTCAATTCTGTACTCGCCAAGGCTGAAGTGAAGAAGGCCGGATACGACGAAGCGATCATGCTCGACACCGAAGGTTATGTCTCGGAAGCGAGCGGCGAAAATATCTTCATCGTGCGCAACGGCAAAATCAAAACCACTCCGCTGACATCCATTTTGCCAGGGATCACGCGTGATTCGATCATCACCCTTGCGCGTGACAAGGGCTATGAGGTCAGCGAAGAACGGTTCACGCGCGATGAATTGTATATTGCCGATGAGGCATTTTTCACCGGTACAGCGGCCGAGTTAACGCCCATCCGCGAGGTCGATGACCGGCAGATCGGCGCCGGGCGGCGCGGCGCGCTGACCGAAGATATTCAAAATACCTTCTTCGATGTGATCAAGGGCAGGAGTGGAGAAAAATACGCGGCATGGCTTTTTCTGGTTTGATTCCCAGCCGAAGTTGATCTTTAGCTTCGTCTTCCTTCAATAGATTCACAGATGGTTCTCGCCAGCGATCCGACACTGCGGGTATCGATGCTGCCACGCGACACCAACGCGCGCGGCACGATTTTCGGCGGGGTGATCTTAAGCCACATCGACTTGGCCGGTGGCATTGCCGCGGCGCGCACCGCGCCGCAAACTTTTGTCACGCGGGCGATGCGCGCGGTCGAGTTCATCGCACCCGTGTACGTCGGCGATGTCGTGAGTTTTTACACCACCGTGCTGCGCGAGGGAAGTACCTCGGTGACGGTACGCGTGAGTGTCGAAGCGGAGCGTGCCAAGGACCCGACCGTGCGTGTTAAGGTAACCGAGGCTGAAGTGATTTACGTCGCCGTCGACGGGACCGGGAAGCCGATTCCGTTACGGTGAGCCGGTTGCCGCAATTTTCTGCGCATCCGCCCACTCTGTTGGCGCCAAAGAAACCTATAGCTGCTACGCAAAATTCACGAATCGTTAGTCGAACAGGCGGAGCCGCCGTTTTCGATCAGGAACCGTAATGCTTCCGATCTGATCTCACGCAGCGGCAGCCAATGGCCATAATTCGGGTAGAGCACTAGGCGGTGCGGTTTTCCGAGAGCTTGCAAGCGTTGGTCTAGTAAGTGTGCCTGTGTCGCCGGAACCAACAGATCCTGGGCACCGTGCAAGATCAGTGTCGCTCCAGACCATCGGTCGGTTTCATTCAACAAATTCTGCAATTGGGGAGCGGCGTCGCCGTCAGGATTGAGCAGCTTGCGCAACCACGGGCTCGACGCGTCGCGGTACAGCCTCGGTAAATCATAGGCTCCGGAATGGAGCAGCACGCCCTTCACGCCCGAGGTCTGGTTGATCATCGCTGCCGCCACCGCGGCACCGCGGGAAAATCCATAGAAATAGACTCGCTCTGGATCCACCCAAGGCAGTGTCTTGGCGAGAGCAACCGCGTCATTCACAACTTGCCGGGTCGCTTCCGCCGTCGGTCCGGCTGGTACTTGGGTGTCGCCATAGCCGGGCAAGGAGATTGCGAGGCTGGCATAGCAGACCTCGCTGGCGAACGTGTCAGCTGCCGGCAACAAGCGGCGCGCGCCGATGCCGACCAAGCTGTGACCATGGAGCAACACCATTAGCGGAAACGGCCCCTTGCCCCTGGGGCGGATGACGAAACCTTCGGCTTTGCCATTGGCACTGGCGAACAAGAAGCGGTGCGTCGACGGCTTAGACAGACTAGCCAGATCTCGCGCTGTGACGGTGGGGACGGTGTTGGCGGTAGCGCACCCTGCTAGAACGATTAACAAGCTCAGCGCAAAAAAAAGTTGCTGCACCCAGTTTTAGTAACATTCCAAGTGAAAAAATCAAAACGTTTGCACCCGGTGGACGCATTCAGTATCACTGATTGCGGCTCATGAAAAATCGATATTTCGGTTGGCTATTAGCGGCTGCAGCATGGGTGAGCGTAGTCGCCTGCGGTGATTCCGCCAAGTCCCCCGCGGTTTTGCGCGTTGGTTTCGTACCGGCTGAAGATGCCGCGCAGGTAATGCAGAATGCCCAACCATTGGTCGAGATCCTGCGCAAGCATTTGGGTATGGAGATTCAGCCCTTTGTCGCCACCGATTACACCGGCGTCGTCGAAGCGTTGCGCGCCAACAAACTCGACGTCGCTTTCTTGACACCGGCGTCCTACGTGCTCGCCAAAAACGAAACCAACGTTAGGGTAGTGCTCAAGTCTGAACGCAAGGGCATTCCGTCCTACTATGCGGCAATTATTACCCGCGTCGATAGCGGCATCAAAACCCTTGACGACTTGCGCGGCAAAACATTTGCGTTCGGCGATGCGTTATCGACCACCGGCAATGTGTTTCCGCGCAAGATGCTCAAGGAGCATGGCATCGATCCGGTGCGAGATTTCAAACAGGTGCTTTACTCCGGCGGTCACGACGCCACCGTGTTAGCGGTGTTCAATGGCAAAGTCGACGCCGGCGCGACCTATGCCAACTCGCCGGACGGCGAGGACACCGCTTGGATGCGTTACTTGAAAAGCCCGGAAGACGTCAGAAAAATTCATGCTATTGCTTTCTCTGAGCCGATACCGGCGGACAACCTCGTCGTCAACGGCAAACTCGACGAGCGCCTAGCACAAAAAATTGAGAATGTTTTTATCGAACTCTCGCGCGACCCCGAGGGCAAAAAAATGCTGCGCGACTTATACCAGATCGACGGCTTCGTCAGCGCCGTCGACAAAGACTACGACTCGGTGCGCCATGCGTTCATCGAGGCCGGGATCCCGCTCAAACAGGCGCTGCAGAAAAAGCAACCGTGACCATTCTCGAGATCCGCGGCCTGCAGACTTCATACAACCGTTCCGTGCCGGTGCTGCGGGGCATCAACCTAACAGTCCGGCAGGGGGACTTCGTCGGTGTCATTGGGCAGTCCGGCTCGGGTAAGTCGACGCTGCTGCGCAGTATCAATCGCCTGATTGATGTAGACGGTGGATCCATTATCGCTCCAGCATCACTGTTTGATGGCCGAACCGGCCCTGCAGTCGACATTCTTCAGCTTTCCAATTCCGAGCTGCGTCAGGTGCGCCGGCGCATCGGCATGATCTTTCAGCAGTTTAACATTGTCCACCGTTTGTCGGTTATCAACAACGTGCTCTCCGGCGGCTTGGGCTACCAGCCGGCGTGGCGCAGCACGCTGCGAATTTTTTCCCGTGAGGAGCGGCGCCGCGCGTTGATCAACTTAAAACGGGTCGGCCTGCTCGACCACGCTTACGAACGGGCTGATCAACTTTCCGGGGGCGAGCAGCAGCGCGTCGCCATCGCACGAACTTTGATGCAAGCGCCGGCGATTATTCTGGCGGATGAGCCGGTGTCGAGTCTCGATCCCAAACTGTCCCGTGTGGTCCTCGATATTCTCAAACGGGTCTGCCGCGAAGATGGCATCACCGCCATGGTGAGTTTGCATACTCTCGACTTGACCCGCGAATATGCCGACCGTGTGGTTGGACTGAAGGACGGACAAATCGTTTTCGAAGGCGCTACGGAAGAACTTACCGATAGCATCGTCGATGCAGTCTATGGACCGAGCGACTAAACGGGATGCGCCGCTCGCAATTGTCTCATTACAAGTGGGTCAAGCAAAAACTGCGCGATGCGCAAATACCATACTCACTCTGGGATGGAAACATGCAGTTGGCCGCTTCAAGTCTCGACGTGAAATTGCCTGGGCCGATATGATATCTCCGAAGCTAACAGTATCCGGCGGTGTTTCGGTGCTAACGCTGGTACTCGAGTAACATCATGGCACAAGTACTCGAAGACGTAGAACGTAACATTTTTCTCGAAGCGCCACCCCGCCCGCGCCGCGGCAAGAAGTGCTTTGCTGCCCTAACGATAGGCGCCGTGCTTTTGGCCTGGTCGTTTCACGGCGCAAAGATTCGGGCCGGGGAGTTGGTCCAGGGCATACCGCAGATCGGCCAAACTTTGGCGCGCATGCTGCCGCCGGACTTTTCCAAGATCACCGAGGCCAAGCACTACTATTTTCCGGAGAATCTTTCGTGGCGCGAATTGTTGTTGCCGGCGCCTTTGAGCGAGGCCGATGCGAGAGCCAAAAGCCGGTGGTGGGACAATACGTTTCCGCAGACGGTGATGGGCGCAACACTCGAAACTATCCAGATGGCAATGGCCGGAACGTTTTTGGCATTGCTGGTGGCTTTCCCTCTGGGATTTCTCGCTGCGCGGAATACGACGCCTCATCCACTCGTCTACCAGGGTGTACGGTTAGTTCTGAATTTGGTGCGAACGATTCCCGATCTTGCGTTAGGATTGCTTTTTGTCGCCGCTGTCGGTTTAGGCGCGTTCGCCGGCACGATCGCTCTGGCGATTCATACCGCCACGGTTTTGGGCAAACTGTTATCGGAGTCGGTGGAAAATATTGACGAAGGCGTGGTCGAGGCGATCCGCGCCACTGGCGCCGGTTACTCGCAGATACTCTCCTTCGCGGTTTTGCCGCAGATCTTACCCGATTTAATCTCGTTTACACTCTACCGCTTCGAAACCAACATCCGCGCCGCCTCCGTTCTCGGACTCATCGGCGCCGGCGGTATCGGCTACCTGATGAACACCAGTTTTCGCACTTTTCAGTATCAAGAGGCCGCTGCGATCGTGCTTGTCTTGATCGGCTTGGTCATGCTCGTCGACTACTTGAGCTCCCGCCTACGTAATCTTGTCGTTTGACTACACGCTATGTGAGGCGCGCTAACGCTGTCATGGACTTCTTTTTTGGCCATGTGATACTCTCCCCGTTGGAGCAACGTCTCGAATGATTCGCACCGTAGGACTCGTCGCTAAATACAACGAACCCAAAGCCGCGCAGATGGTCCGGTGGCTCATTCCCTGGCTTAAGAAGCGCGGCAAGAAAGTCTGCGTCGAAAATGGCTTGGCGCCGCGCGGCGCGCAATCCTGCACCAAGAAGGAAATGGTTGTTCAGGCTGATCTGATCATCTCCCTCGGCGGCGATGGCACTCTGCTCAACATCGCGCCGCTGGTCGAGCGGCCGGAGGTGCCGATTCTGGGCGTGAACATGGGCGGCTTGGGCTTTATCACCGAGGTCGCGGTCGGTGAATTAAAATCGGTCCTGACTAAAACTCTCGCCGGGGATTATGAAGTCGAAAAGCGCATGACCTTGGAAATCCGGGTCATTAGCAAGAAGGGTCGTATGCGCCGCTTCCGCGTCCTAAACGACGCGGTGATCACTAAGGGTGCGCGCAGCCGGATCATCGACTTGGAAACCTATGTCGGCGCAGAATATCTCTGCACCTATCGAGCCGACGGATTGATTATCTCGACGCCCACCGGTTCAACGGCATACTCACTGGCCGCGGCCGGGCCGATCTTGGAGCCTACGTTGGGCGCCATTGTGCTATCGCCGATTTGTCCGCACACGCTGACCAATCGACCCATTGTCGTGCCGAGCGACGCGCCGATTCACGTAACCCTGCGCTCCTTTGGTGACACGGTGATTCTCAGTCCGGACGGTCAGAAGGGGGTGCGCCTCAACAACGGTGACAAAGTCGAGGCGCGCGATTTCGGTTTACCCGTTTCGCTGATCAAGCTGTCGTCGCGCAGTTACTATGAGATACTCCGCGAAAAGCTCAAGTGGGGGGAGCGCTAGTTAACGGCCTATGTTGCGCGAGCTGCGAATCAAGAACTTTGCGGTGATCGACGAAGTATCGCTGGAGCTCGGGCCGGGACTGAATATCATTACCGGCGAAACGGGTGCGGGCAAGTCGATTATCTTAAATGCCTTGGGGCTTGTTTCCGGTGAACGGGGCAGTTCGGAAATCATTCGCCACAAAGAAGATGAGGCGACCGTGGAGGCATTGTTCGACACGGTGCCCAAACTCATCGAAGCCAAGCTCGCGGACGCCGGCTTTGAACTCGTTGACGAGCTGGTAATTAAGCGCATTCTCAATCGCTCCGGCAAAAACCGCATTTATCTCAATGGCAGTCTCTGTCCGCTCACTTTGCTGGCGGAAATTGGCGGTGCTTTGGTGCATATCTACGGCCAGCACGAGCATCACAGCCTGTTGCAGCCGGAGACCCATCTGAACCTGCTCGACGCATTCGCCGAAGTCGACGCGCTGGCTTTAGGGATGAAACAGCAATTCGCCGCGCTGAGCATTGCCTGGAACGAACTCAACGACACCCGTGATTCCCTCGACAAACGGCGCCGTGAGCGCGCGAGTCTTGAAGCTCAGGCCGAGGAGATCGCCCGGGCTCAGCTCCATCCGGGTGAAGAAGACGAGCTGCGCGGACGTAAGAATATTTTGACCCATTCGGAAAAGCTCAATCTGGGCTGCCGCGAGGGCGAAGAGC
>DATLCH010000317.1:0-9602 GCA_035526465.1 Candidatus Limnocylindrales bacterium
TTCGAATTGATTCTGATCGACGTACTGTTTCCAGGTCGGAGTTTTCACAAATCCATCGAAAACACCTTCCCAATACTGCACCACTTCTTTAGACGCTGCCGGTGGTGCCACCAAGCCGCGAGCCTGCGGTATCAACGGCACGTCAATGCCTTGCTCTTTAATGGTCGGAACATTGGGCATAGACGCCAAACGTTTTTCCGTCAGGGTGGCGATTACGCGCAGATTACCGGCGCGAATTTGCTCGCCGGCTTCCTGAGGTTCAATCACCATCATTTGCACATGACCGCCGAGTAGATTTGACAACCGTTCGCCGCCGCTCGGAAAAGAAATAAAGTTCCACTGGGCGCCGGTGGCTTTTTGCAAGATCAAGCGCATTAAGTTGTCGCGCGAGGTAATCGTACCGCCCGATTGGTTTAGCTGTTTGGGATTTTTTTTCGCGGCCTCGATAAAATCTTTCATGGTCTTATAGGGCGCGTCCGCTTTGACCGCGATCACAGCGGGCTCCAAAACCAAGCGTGTGACGGGTGTTAAATCTTTGAGCGTCACGGTCGCTTCGGCCGTCGTCAGTGGGTTGGTCACCCAAACACCCGTGTAGAAACCGACCGTGTGGCTCTCGCCTTTTTTCTCGGCGAGGTAAGCCATCGCGACGGCCGGGCCGCCACCTGACTTGTTGACGACCTGCATGCGTTGGGGAATAAGTTTCTCTTTCTGCAACATTTCAGCAATGGCGCGGGCGAACAGATCCGAGCCCCCGCCGGGCCCAGTGTGGACCACCGTTTCAATTAGCTTGCTTGGTTTAAACTCTTGACCCTCGGCAGGCCGCGGCAATAGAACGCCGAATCCGAATGCGACCAATAGCAAAAAGTTTACGACTCGTTTCATCGATAACGCTCCTTGTGTTGGGATCGACTCTTTTAACCTTCCCGTTCGACTGCCTCGACACGCCAGGCGCGTACCCAGCGAATCGCGGGAAGGCACAATAACACCCCGGCAATCGACAGCAATGTCGCCGAGATTGGACGATTGATCAAAATCGCAAGATCGCCCTGCGACATCATTAGCGACTGGCGTAGCGCGCGTTCAAGTACGTCACCTAAAACCAGGCCCAAGATCAACGCCGAAGCGGGAAAATCGAGCTTGCGCATCAAATATCCCAATAATCCGAACAACGCCATCATCCAGACATCGAACAAACTGTTATTGACGCTGTAGACGCCGACGACGGAGATGCCGATGATAAACGGATGGAGCACATAGGTGGGCAGACGCAAAATTTGCGCGAACAGCGGCACCAGGGGCAAATTGAGCACCAAGAGCATTACATTACCGACATACATGCTCGCCACAAGACCCCAAAACAGTTCGGGATGTTCCTGGATGAGTAGTGGACCTGGTTTATAGCCCCATAGAATCAAACCGCCGAGAAGAATTGCCGTGGTGTTTCCCCC
Source organism: Candidatus Limnocylindrales bacterium (assembly GCA_035526465.1). Taxonomy (GTDB): domain Bacteria; phylum Desulfobacterota; class Binatia; order UBA9968; family UBA9968; genus DP-20. The sequence continues at coordinate 1,449 of DATLCH010000317.1, forward strand.
AGGAATCCCCAGGGTCAGTAGTGGCACAAGCGCGCCACCGGCGTCGGCATTGTTGGCGCCCTCGGGCGCGGCGACGCCTTCGATAACGCCGGTGCCGAATTTTTCCGGATGGCGCGATACCGCTTTTTCGAGTCCGTAAGATAAAAAAGACGCGACCGTGGCTCCTGCGCCGGGCAGAGCGCCGACGAAAAAGCCGATCAGAGAACCGTTCACAAAAGCAAACCGGCAGTCTTTGAGATCTTGCAATGTCGGCAACAGATTTTTAAAACCTCGGGGTAACTTGAGCATTTCACCGCCGGAGCGGGATTCCAAATTCACCAGCACTTCACCGACGGCAAAGATGCCAACGGTGGCGGCGATAAAGTCGACGCCTCCAAGTAACTTCGCCTGGCCGAAGGTAAAGCGGGATTCCGCGGTGAATAAATCGGTCCCAATGGTGGCGAGCCATAAGCCGACGAGTAGCGCCAACAGCGCTTTGACCATGGAATCTCCGGCGAGAAACACCACCATTGCGAGGCCCAGTACCATCAGGGCGAAATATTCCGGCGGCGCGAAACGCAAAGCGAAGCGCGCCAGTGGGGGCGAGATCAGCATTAGGCCGAGCACTCCGACTGTGCCGGCGATGAACGAAGCGATGGCGGAAATACCCAGGGCCGCGCCGGCTCTGCCCTTGCGCGCCATCTGATAGCCATCGAGACAGGTGGCGACGGACGAAGATTCACCGGGCATGTTAAGTAATATCGACGTCGTCGAGCCGCCGTAGCGAGCGCCATAAAAGATTCCCGCCAGGGCGATGATCGCCGTGGTGTGATCCATTTTGAGAGTCAGAGGCAGCAGCATGGCGATGGTCGCAGCTGGTCCCAAGCCGGGCAGCACCCCGACCACCGTTCCCAGAACTACACCGACGAAACACCAAAATAGATTGATCGGAACCAGCGCAACCGAAAAGCCAACCAAGAGATTGCCAAGTGCGTCCATGATTGTGCCGTCGGTTAGGAAAGTCAGAAGCCCCAAGGGCCGGCGGGAAGCGAAACTCCCAGCGCGACAACAAAGAGCAAATGAAAGGTGAGAGCCAGAGCTACACCGATGGCAAGCGCTGGAAGAATGGGCCGACGCTCTAGTCCGACGATAAAAACGCACGTGAGTAGGACAAACCCGGCGGCGAAGCCGATCCAGCGGTAAAGAAAAATCGATGCCGCCATGGCGAGCCACCCGGCGAGAGCGCGACTTGAACCGTGCCAATTGGTCTGCTCGGCTGATGGACCTTTATCGCCCGGCGCCAACACACACAGTATGATCTGATAGCAGGAGAAGAGCAGCATGCCGATGCCGATCCAGAAGGGGAAAAAACCGGGGCCCGGACCGACGTCGGAGACGTAGGCCAGCTTGGAGCCGGTGGAAGTGACATAGCTGCCAAACGCAGCTAGGCATAGCGCGGCAACGAAACCGGTCTTATCGCGAATTCCCTGAACCATCAGCCGTGAGTGCCGTTATTACGCCTGATCAGACTTTTTCACAAGCGTTTGTCGATACTTGGGTGCTCAGCGAACTCGCAGGGCCGCGCCGCGGTGCTACTGTGTTCAGACTTTGAAAGAGTTTAACTACCCGCCAAAGATTTTCCGTTCCACGCTTTGCCAATCAAACGGGACGAAGTTGTTTTGGCTGGGGTCTTTCGCCGCTGCTTTTTCACCATCGCCGAAGAGACCGATGGAACCTTCACTCTGGGGCCCTGCGACTAGCGCCGGAGAATGAGCCTCAACAACAATGGCGTCGTTAATGGAACGGTTCCACGCCCAGTGAATTTTGTTCGACGGCACGCGTTGAAAATCGCCGGCTTTGCAGTGGAACGCTTGGTCTTCGACGAAGAACCAGATCTCGCCTTCGAGTACGTGATTGAGCTGCTCGGCGGCATGGGCATGGGGTGTCGTGTGATAGCCAGGTGCGCGCACCGCGTGCATCAGGCTGCATTCGCTGCCGTAGGCGCGCTTTACGATCATCGATCCTACGCCTTGCTCGCCGCTGCGGACTACTTGCCGATTGGGAATATCTTTCGCCTTGCAATGAAGCGCCATTATCGATTCTCCTTCGCCTTACGACGGGTTTTTTGCTGGCTTGTAGCGCGCTTTGGGAGATATCTCGGCGACCGTACCGCCAGGGGCGCGAAATTTGATAGGGATCACACCGGGGGCGCTGATAATTTCGCAGCCATATTTTGCCAGCTCCGCCGCGGAATCATTCATATCATCGACCTCGATACCAAAGTGATGGATGCACGGCCCCAGGCCGGCGGCGCGGGACTCTGCCGAATCCTCATTGTCATACTTGATCAAAGCCAGGTCGATGCTACCGTCGGATAAATGGCGCGAGGTATGATCACGCACCTGACCGGTTTGCACTTCGACAAACCCAAAGGTTTTTTCGTAAAACTCCGTCGCCTTGTCGAGATCGTCGACTTTGACTGCGATGTGAACGATGCGCGCCATGAGACCTCCCGAGCTTAACTAAAGTTTCGTATCCGTTACTGCATGCCAGTGACCTCGCTGGGTAATGCGAAATGGATGTTTTCTTCGACGAGCCCGATTTGTTCGGCCTGCGCTCCCTGGTGCTGAAAATACTTCACTGCCTCTTGCACCAAATTGTCGGGCACGGAAGCGCCCGAAGTGATGCCCACCGCGTTAATTCCATTCAACCAATCCGCATCGATGCCGCGGTAATCATCGATCAAGTAGGCTGGTTTGCCCAGGCTGCGGGCGACCTTTACCAGTTGATTGGAGTTTTCGCTGTTCTTCGAACCAATGACCAAAACCAAGTCGACCCTAATGGCCAATTGCTTGACCGCGTCCTGGCGATTTTGCGTAGCGTAACATATGTCCTCCTTCGCCGGCGTGATCATTTTCGGAAAGCGTCGCTTGAGAACGTCGATGATCTCTTTGGTATCATCGACGCTGAGCGTCGTTTGCGTAAGGACCACGAGTTTTTCCGGGCTCGGCGGCATCACGGCTGCAGCTTCACTAACGGTTTCTACTATCAGGGTTCGGTCCGGCGCCTCGCCGCTCGTGCCGGCGATCTCATCATGCTTATGATTGCCGACGAGGATTATCCAATAATCTTGCGCGGCATACTTGCGCACTTCACGGTGAACCTTTTCGACCAACGGACAGGTGGCATCGATTGCCCAGCGTAGCTGTTTTTCTTTGGCTTGCTGCCAAATTGCCGGCGACACTCCGTGCGCGCTGAAGATTACGTTGGATTGGCTGGGGACGTCGTTCAGCGAGTTTACAAAAACAACGCCTTTTTGTTCGAACTCGTTGACCACATACTGGTTATGAACAATCTCGTGAAAGACATAGAGGGGCGCGCCGTGCTTTTTGCGGGCGCGCTCGACGGTCTCGATGGCCATCTCGACGCCAGCACAAAAGCCGCGTGGCTTGGCAAGAATTACTTTTTTGACGCTCATACACCTATTCACGAGTCTGGATGAATCGCCCTGGGGTGTCAACTCGCTGAACAATGCCGATCATGCCGATCGATTACGGAATCGGATAGGCCATTGGTGATTGCGGTCAGTATCCAGGTAGCGTGACAGTTGGCGAGCGACTTCGATCAGGTCGCAGAGCACGGTGGGAATCGCTCGCTGGCAGTGCGTGCCGCGGCGCGCTGCTCGTGATCCGAATTGCACTGAGTGGTGTCTTGGTTATATGGGTTGATCAGTCGGCGAACACGGGTCTTGAGTGTTTGTAATGGAGAGTTACCAGTAGAGAGGAGAATTGGCGATGACCGGTACGATCAAAAAGCTTATGCGACAAAAAGGTTTTGGCTTCATCAAGCCGGACGACGGCAGCGAAGATGTGTTTTTTCACCGCGGCAGTTTGGCCCCGCGCGGTCAAATTGAAGACTTGAACGAGGGTGATACGGTGCAGTTCCAATCGCGGAAAGGCGATAAGGGCCCAGTGGCGTTCGATTTGAAAGTACGCTGAAACGTTCTGCCATGGAACACAAACATACCAATCGGCTGATCCATGAAAACAGTCCGTATCTGCTGCAACATGCACATAACCCGGTCGACTGGTATGCCTGGGGCGATGAAGCCTTCGAGAAAGCTCGGGCGGACGACAAACCGATTCTCTTGAGTATCGGCTATTCGGCTTGCCACTGGTGTCACGTGATGGAGCGTGAATCCTTCGAGAATGAAGCGATCGCGCGTTTGATGAACGAATTGTTCGTCAATATCAAAGTCGATCGCGAAGAGCGCCCGGATCTCGATGAGATCTATATGAGCGCAGTGCAAATGCTTACCGGCCGGGGCGGCTGGCCGATGACCCTGTTTCTTACGCCGGACAGGAAGCCTTTCTACGGCGGCACCTATTTCCCACCGGAAGATCGTGGCGGTATGCCCGGTTTTCCCCGCGTGCTCACGGGAGTCAATCAGGCCTATCGCGAACGCCCGATCGATGTGGAGAAGAGCGTTGAGCAGATTCTCACTGGTCTAAAGCGCCTGTCCCAATCGGCGGAAACCGCACAGGCCTTTTCCAAGACGATCATTGCCGACGCAGCGGCGAAAGTCGCCCAAAGCTATGACCCGGATAACGGCGGTCTAGGGCAGGCGCCCAAATTTCCCAATGCCGGTGTTTATGAACTGTTTTTGCGCCATCATCATCAATCTAAGAGTGAGCGCTACCAGGAAATGGTGACGCATACCCTGACAAAAATGGCCCGTGGCGGGATCTACGACCATCTCGGTGGCGGCTTTCACCGCTACTCCGTCGACGCTAAATGGCTGGTGCCGCATTTTGAAAAAATGCTTTATGACAACGCGCAGCTTTTGCGGATCTATTGCCACGCCTACAAAGCTACCCGCGAGCCTTTGTTCAAATCCGTCGTCGAGGAAACGGCGACGTATTTGCTCCGTGAAATGCTTCATTGCGAAGGGGGATTTTATTCGACTCAGGATGCCGACAGCGAGGGCGAAGAAGGAAAGTTCTTCGTGTGGACTGAAGCGGAGGTGATCGAAATACTTGGACCACAAGACGGCGCGATATTTTGCCGGATCTACGACGTCAGCGAGTTCGGCAACTTTGAAGAGAAGAATATTTTGCATCCGATCCTGACGTCCGAGCAGGCGAGTAAATATTTTGACAAGGATCGTGGTGAGATTGATCGGCTCATCGCCGCCGCGAAGCGAAAGCTATTTAACGAGAGAGCAAAACGCGTCAAGCCGTTTCGTGATGAGAAAATCATCACGGCATGGAACGGCCTTGTGCTTTCGGGTCTGGCCGAGACGATCAAGATTTCGCCGCAACGCTCCTATATCGATGCCGCGAAGCAGACGATGGATTTTATTTTTGCGAAGTTGTTTCGCGACGGCTTTCTTTTGCACACGTACAAAGACGGGCAGGCTAAACTGCTGGGCTTTCTTGACGACTATGCGTTCATGGCCATGGGACTGCTTGATCTCTACGAAGCGGTCTTCGACCGTTCAGCTCTCGATAAAGCTATCGCTCTTTGCGATATAATGCTGCGGGAATTTTGGGATGAACAGGATGGCGGCTTCTTTTACACGGGGATATCCCACGAGAAATTGATCAGCCGGGCTAAACCGATTTTTGACGGATCGATACCCTCAGGTAATGCCATGGCAACGCAGCTATTGCTGCGGTTGTTCCACTTCACAGGCGACGATCGCTATTATCAGAAAGGCGAGAAAGTGTTGCGCTCTTACTATGACGCAATGGAGAACCAACCGTTCGGATTCGCCCACTTGCTATGTGCGCTGGATTTGTATCTTCAAAAAGCGAAAGAAGTAGTTATCGTCGGCGAACCGGATAATGTTGCAGCCGCGGAATTGCTAGCGAACATTCATTCCGTCTACCAACCGAACATGACCATTCAGCGCGCTTCTGCAAGTGACCCGTTGGAAAAGCTATCGCCGTTATTGAGCGGCAAGTTTCAAGTCGATGGTAAACCAACCGTCTATGTTTGCCACAACTTTACCTGCTCAGCGCCGGTGACGACCTGGGATGAATTAAGACCGCTACTCGAGAATTAACGGCTGTCGTTTGAGTTGGGTTCGGACCAACCGTCAGGTTTCTCTCGTGGAACCCATGAGACGAGTGGAAATCTACGACGAGACGATCCATTTCTTAGTAATCGTTTCGACGATGCGTTCGAGATCCGCGGCGGAATAATATTCGATCTCGACTTTTCCTTTGGCCGAACGTGCTTTGGGCATAAGGCGCACGCGGGTTCCTAGAGTACGTTGCAATTCTTCGACGATCGATTTTAAGTCAGGATCGAGCAGCGGCGCCTGTTTGCGACGTCTACGCCCAACCAATAGCGTGCGCACCATCTTTTCGGTATCACGAGTGGACAAGCCTTTGGCAATTACCTCTCGGCATGCCGAAAGAATTAACGGTTCGGTGTGTAAGCCCAGCAACGCGCGCGCTTGCCCAGCCGGCAGATTACCGGAGGCTACTTCTTGCTGAACTTCGGTTGGTAGCGTGAGAAGGCGCAAGGAGTTGGCGATTGCCGGACGACTCTTGCCGACTTTTTCAGCCATCTCTTCCTGGCTCCAGTGAAATTCCTCCTGCAAGCGACGGTAGCCGTTGGCCTCCTCGATCGAATTGAGATCTTCACGCTGAAGATTTTCCACCAGAGCGATCTGCATCGCTTCGTGGTCGCTGGCATCGCGAACCACTACGGGGACATGGCTCAAACCGGCGCGCATAGCGGCACGCCAGCGGCGTTCGCCGGCGATCAATTCAAAACCGTCATTTTTAGGCCGGACGATCAGCGGTTGAATGATGCCTTGATTGCGAATGGACGACGCCAGTTCGTCGATTTTGGCCTCGTCGAAGCTGCGTCTTGGCTGAAACGGACTAGTGGTAATCCGGTCGACGGCAACCTGTTTCGGCGAATTATCTTGTGAAGGTTCGGCTTTGGGCTCGGGCACAGCGGGAATAAGCGCGCTGAGCCCTCTACCCAACCCCTTCTTCTGCATTGACGGTGCGTTCTCCACGATTAATCAACTCCTTTGCCAAATCTCGATAATCCAACGCTCCTGTCGAGGTTGGATCGTATAAACAGATCGGTTTGCCGTAGCTCGGGCTTTCACTGAGCCTCACGTTACGCCGGATGATGGCGTTAAACAGTTTGTCGGGAAAGTGAGAGCGAATTTCCTCCAGCACCTGGTGCGACAAGCGATTGCGGCTGTCGAACATGGTAATCACAATGCCCTCGAGATGCAGCGCCGGATTCAAAGATTTTTGCACCAGATTCATGGTTTCCAAAATCGCGCTCAAACCTTCGAGGGCGTAGTACTCGCTTTGAATCGGTATCAAAAGTGAGTCGGCCGCCGTTAAGGCATTGAGTGTAAGTAATCCAAGCGATGGCGGACAATCGAGCAATACATAGTCGTAATGCGCGATCACCGAAGCCAGCGAATCTTTCAGGCGATACTCGCGACGTTCGGCGCTGACAAGCTCAACTTCGGCGCCTACGAGATCTTTTGTTGCCGGAATGAGAAGCAGCTCCGGGATCTCTGTTTGGCACAGCACCTCGCCGACAAATCGTGTTCCATCCAAGACGTGGTAAAGGCTAGCCGTTACATTAATCCGATCAATTCCGAGTCCCGTCGTGCTATTTCCTTGCGGATCGATATCGACAATTAACGTCCGTTTCGACTCCTGCGCCAGCGAAGCGGCCAGATTGATTGTTGTCGTGGTTTTGCCGACGCCGCCCTTCTGATTAGCTATGGCGATTATTTTAGTCACAGAAAAGCTTTATTTTTCAATAAGTTAGGTACCTGACGCCTAAGTGTATCTCTATCACAAAGTAGCCTTAATGGAAAGAAGTTTTTTTGTTTCACGTGAAACAAATAATTGTGATACTAGTTCAAAGTTTCCAAATCGAAAAGTTCGCAGCTGACGGCGAGGTTAGGCGGTTTTCTGCTTCTTTAAATAAAATGACAGCAAAGTTATGGCAGCAGGAGTGATACCGGAGATTCGCGACGCTTGGCCCAACGACCGTGGCTTAATGCGAATCAGCTTTTCACAAACCTCACGGGAGATCCCACTGATCTGTGAGTAGTCGATGTTTTCGGGAAGCCGAACGTTTTCCATTTTTCGAAATTTCTCGACGATGTCGTTCTGCCGAACG
>DATLCH010000318.1:0-6883 GCA_035526465.1 Candidatus Limnocylindrales bacterium
AGGTCGCGTCGCAGTTCTAGAAGCCGAAGAAAATGAGATGATTCTGCAAGACGGCAAAACCGTCGCCAAGGGCACAGGGAAGACCCGGCGTATAGAGGTCGATTGCGTGATTTACGCGATCGGCGATCAAGTCGACGCATCACTCGGGCTGCCGTTCTCGCGTGGTGCGTTCGTGACCAATCCCGAGAAACTGCCGGGGGACCCCAACCCGGCGGCTTATCAGCCGTACGATCCTGATGCCAAACAGGTACTCGATGGCATCTTCGTCGCCGGTTGGTCTCGTAACGCCAGTGTCGGGCTCGTCGGCGTCGCCAAACAAGATGCCGAGCGCGGCATGAAGGTTGTAAACGAATACCTGGCGGCCAGACCTGGCCTTTCCGCTGGCGAGATGGAAACTAAGATCGAGGGATTGATCGGCACCTTGAAGCAAAAGGGTGTGACGGTCGTGACCAAACCGGACGTCGAACTGCTCGAAGGCGCCGAGCAGGAAGAAGCCAAAGCGCGCAAGACCTGGGACTTCAAATACACCAGCGATGACAAAATGCTCGAAGTCATTGCGGCGCGCCGGGCGGCGAAGTAAAAATTACATCATTCGCGCCGATTGAGTATATAATTCAGCAGGTAACGTTTTTAGCTTTTTTAAAGTGCAAAGCCGGAGACTTTCTCCGGCTTTTTTGTTTTTATCCGATAGCCAGCAGCAGTTACTGCATAATTCGCCCGCCGTTTACATGCAGCGTTTGCCCGGTCGTATGTTTCGCCGCGTCACTAGCTAGGTAAGCGACCGCCTCTGCCACGTCCTCGACTGCACCCGGGTGACCGAGGGGGATGCGTTGGTTGGATTTTTGCCATTCAGCATCCGTGTAGTGGCTGCGGACTTTGGCGGTTTCGATACGCCCGGGGGCGACGGCGTTGACGCGAACGCCAGCGGGGGCAAGCTCCAGCGCGAGCGTGCGAGTGAGTCCTAGTATGCCGGCTTTGGCGGCGGCATATGCCGAACGATTTTCACCGCCGCTATAGGCGATGTCGGAGGAGATGTTGACGATGGCGCCGGAGTTTTGAGTCTTCATCGGCACCGTCACGGCGCGGCAGCAGAGAAACGTCGATGTGAGATTTGCGTCGATGATCGTGCGCCAGTGGTCCAGTGGAAAATTTTCAAACTTGTGACGGAATAAACTGCCGCCGGCGACGTTGACCAAGAGATCGACCCTTCCGTGCTTGCTGATGATCGTAGCGAATGCCGATTTGACGGCGTTCTCGTCGGACAGATTGGCGCAATGAAAATCCAGCGTGATACCGCGCGTGGCAAAGACGCCGACCGTGTGATTGCCCGCGTCTCGGTTCATATCTAGGATAATGATTTGATAATTGTCCCTGCCGAGCCGCTCGACGACGGCCTGACCGATGTTTCCCGCGCCTCCGGTGACGACGGCGATTTTGTTCATGATCGCTCCTTCTGCTCGATTGAGACCTATCGCACCGTTGCAACAGGCGTCAAGAGTGATTCCGCAGTTGCGGATTGCCAGGCTCGCCATCCAAACCCCTAAATCGAATATCGAAACGCTTGACGACTGTCCTCTTGCCAACCTCTTGGGGCTCACATAGAATCCGGCCAATTTGTTGCCTGTAATTAACTTTTTTGGAGGGCACACATCATGGCAGACAAGGCGCCCAATAAAGCCATAGAGGTTCTCCTCAATGAAAAAAGAAATTTTTCGCCTTCTAAAGAATTTCGAAAATCCGCCAATCTAAAAAACACCGCTGTCTTCAACCAGGCGCGGAAAGATCCCCAAGCGTTTTGGGCCAAAGCCGCCAAGGAATTGCACTGGTTCAAGCCGTGGAAAAAGGTTCACGAATGGAAAAGCCCATGGGCCAAATGGTTCATCGGCGGCAAATTGAACGCTTCGTACAATTGCCTCGATCGTCATGTCCACTCCGGCCGCAAGAACAAAGCGGCGATTATTTGGGAGGGAGAGCCGGGTGACGAGCGCGTCCTGACTTATCGCGACGTTTGGCGCGAGGTCAACAAATTCGCCAATGTGCTTAAGAAACTCGGCGTTAAAAAGGGCGACCGGGTTTGTCTCTATATGGGCATGGTGCCGGAGCTCTTAATCGCCATGCACGCGTGCAACCGCATCGGCGCGCCGCATAGCGTAGTCTTCGGCGGTTTCAGCGCCGAGGCGCTACGCGACCGGGTCAACGACGCCCAGGCAAAAATTCTCGTCACCGCCGACGGCGGTTACCGGCGCGGCACGATCGTCCCGTTAAAGAAGAATGCCGACGAGGCTATGATCGATACGCCATCGATCACTCATTGCGTGGTGGTGCAGCGGGTCGGCGCAGAGTCCGGCGCCCAGATGAAAGAGGGACGCGATCTTTGGTGGCACGAAGCGATGGACGATGCTCCCCAGTGGTGCGAGCCGGAAAAAATGGACAGCGAAGACATGCTGTTTATTCTATACACCAGCGGCACCACCGGTAAGCCGAAAGGCATCGTGCATACCACCGGCGGCTATCTTACCGGCGTGCATCTCATCAACAAATGGGTCTTCGATATGAAGGAGGACGATGTCTTCTGGTGCGCCGCCGATATCGGTTGGGTTACGGGTCATACTCACATCGTCTACGGCCCGATGGCCAACGGTGTAACCCAAGTGATGTACGAAGGCACCCCGGATTGGCCGGACAAAGACCGGTTGTGGAAGATCATCGCTAAGTACGGTGTGACAATCTTTCACACGGCGCCGACGGCGATTCGCACCTTCATGCGCTGGGGCACGGAATTTCCAGCCAAGCATAATTTGAAATCCTTGCGACTGCTCGGCTCGGTGGGCGAGCCGATCAATCCGGAAGCCTGGATGTGGTATCACAAGTTCATCGGCGGTGGGCGCTGTCCGGTAATGGACACCTGGTGGCAGACCGAAACCGGCCATCCGCTGATCTCGCCTCTCCCGGGCATCACCAAGCTCAAACCCGGGTCAGCGACCCTGCCGTTACCCGGTATCGAAGCCGACGTCGTCGACGAGAATGGCACATCGGTTCCCAAAGGCGGCGGGGGATATTTGGTGTTGACCAAGCCATGGCCGGCGATGATGCGGACCATTTTTGGCGATCCCGATCGCTTCGTGCAAACATACTGGAGTCGGTTTCCGGGAAAATACTTCGCCGGTGACGGCTGTAAGCGCGACAAAGACGGCTACTTCTGGCTGCTCGGCCGGGTCGACGATGTCATGAATGTCGCGGGCCATCGCATCAGCACTATGGAAGTCGAGAGCGCGCTGGTCGACCATCAAAAAGTCGCCGAGGCGGCGGTCATCGGCAAGGCGCATGAGATCAAAGGGCAGGCGATCTGTGCGTTCGTGTCACTGAAATCGGGTATCGATGGTAGCAACGGGTTGATGGACGAGCTTAAGGCGCATGTCGCCAAAAAGATCGGCGCCATTGCCCGCCCCGACGAGATTCTCTTCGCCGCAGAGTTGCCTAAGACCCGCAGCGGCAAAATCATGCGCCGTCTGCTGCGCGATATTGCCGACGGTCGGACGCTCGGCGATACGACGACGCTGGCCGATCCAACGGTGGTGGCGAAGTTGAAAGAACAGTATGGGGAAGAATGACAAAGGGATTAGGCCGGGAGGCGTCAGGCGTGAGTAGGAAATAAGCAATGGCGAAGAAGCTTAGGTTAATTCTGATTCTGGGTTTAATGATTGTGCCGCAAATCGCCACCGCGCAGCCGCGCGAGAAGGTTCGCGTGGCGTTGGGTTCGATATCCGTCAACACCTCGGTGATTCCGGTCGGAGCTCAATACGGGTTGTTTGCCAAATACGGCGTCGATCTCGAACCGATCTACATGGGCGGCGGCATGAACTCTCTGGCGGCGGTGACTTCCAATTCGGTGCAGTTTCTCTCCGCCGGTTCCACAGCGACCATCAGCGCGCGCCTGGGCGGGGTGGACATCACCATGCTCACGGTGCAGTCAAACAAGCTCGAATATAGCATTCTCGCGGCGCCGGAAATAAAGAGTCCCCAAGAGTTGAAGGGTAAGATCGTCACCGGGACGCGGCCGGGCGCCTCGGCTGATAGCGCGTTAAGATTGATGCTGCGCAAATGGGGCCTCGAACCGGGCAAGGATGTTATTTTCATTTCCGTCGGCGATAGTCAGCAGGGGCGCATGAACGCATTGCAACGCGGCTCCGTTGTTGCCACGGCTTTGACGCCGCCGTTTAGCGGCATTGCCCGGCAGATGGGTTTTCGCGAGCTCATCGACATGCGTAAAACCGATATCGAATACGCCGGGTCCGCCATTGCCGGTATGATTGGCTACATCAAAAGCCATTCGCAGCTGGTCGAAAACTTTCTCAAAGGATACGTCGAGTCGCTGCATTTTTTTCGCACTCAGAAAGAGAAAACCGTCGCGGGTATCATGAAGTTCATGAAGATGAGCGATCGATCGCGGGCCGAGGAAGGCTATGAATATTATCTCGATCTGATGCCCGTCATGCCTTATGCCAGTGTGGCCGGCGTAAAATCGGTGCTCCAATTTCTGGCGGCGAGCCAGCCTAAAGCGGCGACGGCAAATCCCGAGGAGTTCTACGACATGAGCATTTTGAAAAAGATCGAAGACAGCGGTTTCGCCAAACCGTTTGCGATTAAAAAGTGAGTTTGGCGTTTGAGGGCGCGAGTCGATCGTAAAACTCGGAGCGACTTCTTGATGCAACGCAACATTATTCCGTCGATCGTTCTGGCGGCGGCGTGCCTGTTCCTCGCCCAGTGGGAGGCGCAGGCGCAAGGGTTGAAAAAGATCCGCTGGGGGCAAACTTCCATCGGCGCATCGCAGTGGATTCCGTGGATCGCCAAGGATGCCAAGTTCTACGAGAAGAATGGCCTTGACGTGGAGATTATCTTACTGCGCGGTTCGGGGCAGACATCGCAGGCGATGATCGGCGGTAGCATCTTTGCGTCGCCAGTGACGACCGCGACGCTGATGACGGCTAATCTGAGCGGTGCCGACTTGACGACGGTGGCCCATACTGTAGCCGCCGTGCAAGGCAAGATGCTCGTGAAGCCGGAGATTCGTAAGCCCGAGGACCTCAAGGGTAAGAAGGTCGCCAGCTCCGGTCTGGGTTCCTTAGGTGATTTTATGTATCGCGTGACCATGCGGAAATATGGGCTCAACCCGGACAAAGACGTGATTTGGATCACCGTCGGCTCTCCGCCGGAACGACTCCAAGCCCTTGCGTCGGGAGTCGTCGACGCCGCGGATCTCTCCTATCCGTCAGATGCGCAGGGCGAGCGCATGGGCTTCCGCGTGCTCTGGGATGCGCGCGTCGAGGTCCCTTACCCGTCGATGTCGGTGGTGACGCGCAAGAAGACGATTCAAGAAGACCGCGACGGCGTTATGCGCATGATCCGTGCCCATGTCGAAGGCATTCATTTCTTAAAGACCCAGAAGGAAGCGAGCTTGAAAATTCTCGCGAAGTACCTGCGCACCAACGATCGCGAACTCCTCGAAGGGTCCTACGACATTTACAGCAGGGATTTTATTCCGACACCCTACCCGATCGTCAGCGGTCTCAAGCTCGCTTATGAGCAGGTGGCCCAGCGCCGGCCGGAAATTAACAATCACAAACCGGAAGAATTCGTCGATCCAAGTTTCATTGCCGAGTTGGACAAAAGCGGCTTTATCAAAAAGCTCTACGGTCAGAAGTAAGATAGCCGTCAGCATTGAGGCGCGAGCATGAGGAGGAATCTGTCATGAAAAGTATCGCGCAGTCATGTTTCATCGGCGTGATGAGTCTCTGCACAGTGTTCCCGCCACTGAGCTTCAGCCAAGACAAATCGCTCAAGAAAATCACCTGGGGTCAGACGTCGATCTCTTCGTCTCAATGGATCCCTTGGATCGCCAAGGACGCCAAGCTTTACGAAAAGAACGGTCTCGACGTCGACATCGTTTATCTGCGCGGCGGCTCGGGGGACACCTCGAAGGCGATCATCGCTGGGAGCATCTTTGCCGCGCCGGTAACCACCGCCACGTTGATGACCGCCAATCTCGGCGGTGCCGATCTCACCACCATTGCGCACACGGTCAAGGCGGTACAGACCAAACTCATCGGACGGCCTGAGCTCAAACGGCCCGAAGACATCAAAGGCAAACGGCTGGCGATGACCGGCTTGGGCTCCCTCGGCGATTTCCTCCATAGAGTCGTGATGAAACGGTACGGCATCAATCCCGAGCGCGACGTGACGTGGCTCACCATCGGCGCACCGCCGGACCGGATCCAAGCGCTGGAAGCAAAACTGGTCGAAGCGGCGGATCTGTCCTATCCGTTCGATCTGCAAGCCGAGAAAAAAGGTTACCGCGTGTTGTGGGACGCGCGCACCGAAGTGCCATATCCGTCGATGTCGGTGGTGACCCGCAAGAAGACGGTTCAGGAAGACCGCGACAACGTGGCGCGGATGATGCGCGCTCATGTCGAAGGCATTCACTTTCTTAAGACGCAGAAGGAATCGAGCCTAAAAATTCTCGCCAAGTATCTGCGTACCGCCGACAAGGAATTACTCGAAGGGTCCTACGAAATTTACAAAGAGGATTTCCTGGCGACGCCCTATCCAATCACCCAGGGATTGGCGACGACTTACGAATACGTCGCGTTGCGACGCCCGGAGATTTACAATCACAAACCCGAAGAGTTCACCGACCCTAGCTTCATCGCCGAGCTCGACAAGAGCGGTTTCATCAAGAAGCTGTACGCAGCGAAGTAGCGAAGTCGAAAGCGCGAAGCTTGGAGTTGTTGTCCATCATGACACTGCGTGCACAAACATTTCTGGTCGCCTGCCTGATATCGGCTTTGGTATTTTCCTACGCTGCCCAGGCGCAAGATAAGCCACT
>DATLCH010000320.1:0-4259 GCA_035526465.1 Candidatus Limnocylindrales bacterium
TCAGTAAGACTTTGGCATGCCCAAGACATGTTGGCCGAGATACGCGAGCACGAGATTATTGCTGACCGGCGCCACGGTCAACAAACGCGTCTCGCGAAACTTACGTTCGACGTCGTATTCTGCCGCAAAGCCGTAGCCGCCATGAGTGGTTAAGCAGGCGTTGGCGGCCTCCCAGGCTGCCTCTGAGGCGAGATACTTTGCCAAATTAGCCTCAGCACCGCATTTTTCTTTGCGATCGAATTTTGTCGCGGCTTGGAAGCGGACTAGATCCGCGGCTTCGATGTTCGCGTAGGCTTTAGCGATCGGGAATTGGACGCCTTGGTTGGATCCGATCGGTTTACCGAAGACAATTCGTTCGCTGGCGTATTTGGCGGCGCGCTCGACGAACCAACGGCCGTCGCCGATCGCTTCGGCTGCAACGAGAATCCGCTCGGCATTCCAGCCGTCAATGATGTAGCGGAAGCCCATGCCCTCCGCGCCGATAAGGTTCTCAACCGGCACTTCAACGTTGTCGAAAAACAGTTCGTTGGTATGATGATTGATCATCAGATCGAGCGGCTTGACCTTGAGTTTTCCCTGATTAGCTTTCAAATCGACGATGAAGACCGAGAGGCCGCGAGTTTTGTCCGTCAATTCGTCGTACGGTGTGGTTCTCGCCAGCAACAACATCAGATCTGATTGGAGCACCCGCGAGATAAAGATTTTTTGGCCATTGATTAAGTAACGGTCGCCTTTTTTAACGGCAGTGGTTTGGATCCTTGTCGATTCCGAGCCGGCATTGGGTTCGGTCACGCCAAAAGCTTGCAAGCGCAGCTCACCGGTGGCGATTTTGGGCAGGTAGCGTTTTTTTTGTTCAGCATTGCCATGACGCAAAAGCGTTCCCATGGTGTACATCTGAGCATGACAGGCGGTGGCAACGCCGCCTGAATGATTGATCTCTTCCAAAATAACGCTCGCTTCGGTGATCCCCAGCCCCGTGCCGCCAAATTCTTCGGGTATGAGCGCGGCGAGCCAGCCGAGATCGCCGAGCTTTTTCACGAATGCATCCGGGTAGGCTTTCTCCCTATCGACTTTGCGCCAGTAAGCATCGGGAAATTCTCGACAGACCTTCTTGATCTCTTCACGGATCTGTTGCTGCTCCATTGTCAGGTTGAAATCCATCGATGCCTCCTATAGTCGGTAGAATATAGCCTAATGTTTTTTGCGCCTAAAGAGGAGGATCGTCATGGCTGTGAAGCCTGGATGGGAAGGGCGTTTTTTCGAAGATTTCGAGATCGGTGATATTTATCGTTGCCGTCTCGGTCGCACAGTTACGGAAGCCGATAACATCTGGTTTACTTTGCTGACCAACAACACCAATCAAATTCATTTCAACAACGAGTACGGCAAACGCACGGAATTTGGCAAGTGCTTGATCAACAGCGCCTTGACCTTGGCGATTGTCGCCGGCATGGGTGTCGCCGATGTGAGCGAGAACGGCTTTGCTCTGGGTTGGGACGGTATTACGCTGCCGAATCCATTGTTTGCCGGCGATACGCTGTATTCGGAATCCGAAGTGCTGGAGAAGCGCGAATCCAAGTCGAAACCTCAATGGGGCATTCTTAAAGTGCGCACCCGTGGCGTTCAGCAGGAGGGTAAGGTGGTGATCGATTATGCGCGCAGCGTAATGGTGTGGAAAAAGGCCTTTGCGCCGAAGAACGATTTGTTTCCGGAGATTAAACAAGACGAGAAATAGACTCGTTCAATGGGTTCAAATCGTTCAAGCCGTTCAAAACGTTCAAGCAAACCGAGGTGAGTGTGACCGGTAATTCGAAACCGTTGCGGGCGCTGGATGGAGTTAAGATTCTTGCCTTCGAGCAGGTGCTGTCGGGACCTTTTGCGACTTGTTTGTTAGCCGACATGGGGGCGGAGGTGATCAAGGCCGAGCGGCCGGCAGTAGGCGACGTGATTCGCTCTTGGGATTCGGTCGTTAAGGGATTGTCGTCAGGCTACGTCTGGCTCAATCGCAATAAGCGCAGTCTGACCGTAGATGTAAAGACGTCCCAAGGGCGGGAGATCCTGCAGAAACTCGCGCAGCAGTCGGATATTTTTTTTGAAAACTACGCGCCCGGCGTCGCCGGCCGACTCGGCCTCGGCTACGACAACTTGTCTGAACTCAATCCGCGGCTGATCTATTGTTCGCTCTCCGGTTATGGCCAAGATGGCCCTTACCGCGACGTCAAAGCCTACGATCTGCTGATTCAGGGGGAAGGCGGCATCATCGCGACCACCGGTTATCCCGACAAACCGGCGCGTGCCGGTATCGCCATCGCCGATATTGCCTCCGGAATGTACGCGGCGATCGGCATTTTGCTGGCGCTCTATCAGCGGGAAAAGACCGGCGAGGGGCAGCTCGTCGACGTTTCCATGCTCGATTCCATCGTGTCGTGGCTCGGTTATTTTCCGCATCACTACTGGCATGCGGGCGAGGAGCCCGGCCGTGTCGGTATGCGTCATCATTATGTTTGTCCCTATGGTCCTTATCTGGCCGGCGACGGTGAGTATGTAAATCTCGCCGTGGCGAGCCCGGCGGATTGGCAGGTGTTTTGTAAAATAGTTATCGAAATGCCGGAGATGCTCAGCGATGCACGCTTCGCGACGGTGCAAGACCGGCGTAAGAACCGCAATCAGTTGGAAGAAACCATCGAGAATATCTTTGCATCGCGCGACCACAAATACTGGTTGGCGCAACTGAAAAAAGCCGATTTGCCGCACGGCATCGTGCGCGGCATTGCCCAAGTGCTAGCTCATCCCCAGGTTATCGCTCGCAAGCTGATTCGGGAAGCCGACTCGCCGGTGGGAACCATCCCGGTGATCGCCAATGCGCTTAAAATGTCGGGTAGCGAAGCGCGCTACGATCGCATTCCGGCATTGGGTGAGAACAATGCCGCCATTTTATCCGAGCTTGGGTACGATGCCGGGGCTATCGAAACGCTGCAGCGCGATAAGGTTATTTAGTTCAATCTGGCATGCCTGAGACGAACGCAGTGTGCCACGAATCTGTGCTGGGGATCTGAATATGCGTAAGCGCGTCATCGGGATCATGGGTGCATCCGCGAATGACGGCTTAGCTGCGGCGGATAAAAAACGGCTGCAGCACATGGCAAGAGAGTTGGGCGAAGCCATCGCCGACGCCGATTGCGTGCTTGTAACCGGCGCCACCACCGGTCTGCCAGCCATGGTCGCGGCCGCGTTTCGACAGCGCGGCGGCTTCGCGCTGGGGATATCACCTGCCGAAAACAACCGCGAGCATGTGCAGCGCTACGGCTTGCCGGACGATGGCGCCGATGTGATCGTTTACACGGGTTTTGGCTACAAGGGGCGCAACGTCGTCAACGTCCGGTCGTCGGATATCGTGATAATCATCGGTGGCGCGATTGGAACTCTCAACGAATTCACCATTGCCTACGATGAAGGAAAAGTGATCGGTGTCTTACAAGACAGCGGTGGGATCGCGGATCACATCAAGAAAATTGTCGAGGTCGGCCAAAAATCGACTCAGGGTATACTGATATTCGATGCCGATCCTAAAACTCTGATCCAGACGTGTCTGAGTGCGATCGCGACGCGCGATTATCGCGCTGATCGTGACGTCAAATAGCCCCGGGCAAACTTGCGCATTTCTTCCCGCGCCATGCCCAATCGAACGGCTTCGTCCACGGCTTTCTCTTCGCTCCAGCCTTCTTCGCTGATGCGGAAAATCATCATATAAGGGGCGACCCGCTCTGCGAACGCGCAGTTGATCAACGTCGGATGATTCAACGGCTCTCTGATGATGTGAAGAAATTCGTCGGTTTGCTTGTGATTCGGCAGTGAGTTGACACTCGGAATATTGAAATAGCGCAGGCGGCTGGATTCCACCAACAATCGCTCGCGCAGGGTATCGACGCCGTCTTTCGGCGATCGCAAAGTGAGAACTGAGCGAAAGCCCTGGGCCGCTGCCTTGGCGTAAGCGTCGCCTGACGGTTGACCGCCGACGGTTGGCTTGTCGTCAATACACAACACGACCGGCGCAGTGGCCTTAGTTTTTAACTGAAGCTGGCCTATCGCGGGTCGTTCACTGCGATGTTGCGAGTTTTCCACCGGCGCGCTCACCGCCATCAGTGCAGTGAGCGCGCCTATAAAAAACCAGTTCATAGATTGAAGACGCCCGCTGCGGTACTGCCGAGAATGGCGCTTTTATCCGCGTTGGAGCAGGGAGATTGGCGCACCATCTCGAT
>DATLCH010000323.1:0-2301 GCA_035526465.1 Candidatus Limnocylindrales bacterium
CGATCTGGTAGAGCTTGCGCGCAATGGTTTCTACTTCAGCGCCGGTGAGCGGATCCAGTTCCAAGTTGCCTTTGACGATCTCGGCGACAAATTCTTTGTCTTTCATGGTCGCGTTGAAAGCGTCGCGCAGAACATTCAAACGATCTTTCGGCGTTCCCGGAGGCAGCGCATAGGCGCGCAGGATCGCCGACGGTGCGTGAACGCCGGCTTCCAGCAGCGCTTTGGCCTCGGCGGTTTTGGCCTGATCGATGGCATTGGGGACCTGCTGGATATCGTGGGCTTTCTTGGCGTTGACCTGGATTATCGGAATTACGTCTCCCGAATCGATGCCTTTCTTCCAAGTTGAGCGGATCGACGCCCAGGTCCAACAGCCGCCATCGACTTCGCCGGCTTCTGCGGCGATGCGGATGAACGAAGTGCCTTTGTAACCCTCGATCAATTGCAGCGGCAGTTTCAATGTTGCCTGCAGCATGCGCGGCACGTCGGAGTCGTTGGCGCCGGGCGCCTCGCCGCCGAGCTTTACCGGCTTTTTGGCGGCGAGCCATTGATCGAGGTTGGTGACTCCGCTCGCCTTCGTCAAGGCGCACACCGTTTCGTCCTGCACCGGTGCGCCGAGCCACTCGAAGCGTTTGCCATCGAATTCTACGCCTTGGTCTCCCAGTATCTGTTGCAGCAGCAGTGAGCCGATAAAATTGCCGATGGTCAAACCGTCCGGCGCGCTGGCTTTATATAGGTAATTGGCGGCGAGCCGGCTACCGGCGCCGGTCATATTGTCGACGATCATCGCCGGGTTGCCGGGGATATGCTTCGGCATGTGGCGCGCGATGGTGCGCGCGTATTGATCGAAGCCGCCGCCAGCGGCAAAGCCAACAATGACTCTGATGGTTTTGCCGCGATAGAAGCTGTCGGCCGCGGCGGCTGCGCGGGCTTGATTGGGAAATAGCGTCGCAAGCACGACCAATGACAAGAATGCGAATGCGTTCATATTAGGCTCCTTTGTAACGCCATCAGAGATTAGACACACAGATCCGAATAAAACAGTCTTATCGGAGTTGATGCGGTTCCTGCAAGAAGAGTCTATCTACTCGTCAGGGCGGAGCTCAGGAGGCGAATGTAACTGTCAATTGATTTGGGAATGTCATGCGGCGAAAAATTTACAGCGCCATGCGGTTGCAATAACTGGAAGACGCGGAGCGAGAAGCACTTTGTTAGCGCATATTGCCGGTGTGCCCGAGCGAGTAGCGCCCGGGCTGCGGCCACACGGTGAGGCCGTGGGGTTCGGTTTTCACAGGAATTTTTTTGACGCTGCCGTTGGTTGTGTCGAAGATATAGACTTCATTGTCATAGCGACCCGACAGCCAGAGCTTTTTGCCGTCGATGCTAACATTACCCATGTCCGGGCTGCCGCCGCCAGGAATGACCCAGGTGGTTTCAACTTTGCGGGTCGCGAAGTCAATAACGCTGACGCTGCCTTTGCCTTTGGGCGGGCCATAAACTTTCGCGACGCCGCGATTGGCAACATAGAGCTTGGTGCCATCGCGACTGGGGTAAAGTCCATGCGCGCCAATGCCGGTGGGAATAAGACCGATTTCGGAGAATTTGTCGGCGTCGACTATAAACACCCCGGCAGCTTTCATGTCGGCGACGTAAAAAACTTTGCCGTCCGGCGCGACGCGCACATCCTGCGGCATACCGCCCTTGGATAATCTCAAGTAGCTGATAACTTTTTTGTCAATTAGATCGATTTTCACCAAGCTTTGGGCGAACTCGCAAGTGAAGATCGCAAAGCGTCCATCGATGGAAAAGTCGGCGTGATTGATGCCTCGGCAATCCGGCGTCGCGATCGAATACTTTGTTGCCATGGTTTGCGGATCGCGAAAGTCGAGCCGTTTATGCGCTTCGGCGACGACGATCGCGGCTTCCCCGTTGGGGGTGAAATACATGTTGTAAGGATCGTCAACCGGAATATTAGCACCCGGCCTGCCCGTCAGCGGATCGATGGGTGTGACGCTGCCATCTTTGCGCCCTTCGGCGTTGTTGTTGACCCAGAGAGTTTTTAGATCCCAAGACGGCACGACATGCTGGGGATTAATACCTACTTTGAATTTGTCGATTACCTTGAGTGATTCGGGATCGATCACCCATACATCGTTGGAAGTGCGGTTAGGCACGTAAACTCGGCTCAAATGCTTGGCAACGACCGGACTCATCCTGTCGGATCGGGTTTCGCTATACAGGTTGTTGTGGTCAACGACCGCGGGCATCCCCGATAGTGTTTGAACCGTGCGCTGTCCCGTCTCT
>DATLCH010000338.1:0-3156 GCA_035526465.1 Candidatus Limnocylindrales bacterium
TGATCGCCTCGGCCATCAGTATGAATCTGTTGCTCTTCGGTGTCGCTGCGCCGATCAGCGGCTATTTGATCGACCGCTTCGGACCGCGAAAAGTCATGCTCGGCAGTCTGACTTTGTTGATCACTGGCGTCAGCGGCACGGTGGTCATGAACAAGTTCTGGCAGTTTTTTTTGGTCTGGGGCGTCATCGTCGGCCTCGGCGCCGGCGGAGTCGGTTCGGTATTAACTGCGACGGTCGGCAACCGCTGGTTTGTCGCGCGGCGTGGCTTAGCGCTGGGAATTCTCGGCAGCGCTAGTTCGACGGGCCAACTGATTTTCTTGCCATTCTTCATGTGGATGATCGCCAACTCCGGTTGGCGCATCGGCTCCACGACTTTGATTATTTTTGCAATCATTTTGTTGCCGCTGTTGTTTCTCTTTATGCGCGATGATCCGGCCGAAGTCGGCTTGGAGCCCTATGGTGCCGGCCAAGCTCCGGCTGGGGGCGGCACCGTAGGGCTGCGCGGTATGTCGTCGAAGAATGCCACGATTACCGCCAAAGAAGTTGTTACCCATCCTACATTTTGGCTTCTATGCGGTAGCTTTTTTGTGTGCGGCGGCACAGCTAACGGTTTGATCGGCACCCATTTAATCCCCCATGAAATTGAAATCGGCATTCCACAGATCGCCGCGGCATCGTTGGTCGGCATTATGGGCACCTTGAACATTGTCGGCACGACCTTCTCCGGCTGGATGGTCGATAAGGTATCGCCACAAAAATGGTTGGCTCTAGTCTATGCGCTACGCGGCGTATCGCTGTTGATTTTGCCCTTCGTAAAAAGCTTCACCGGTCTGGTCATTTTTGCGATTATTTACGGTCTGGACTGGTTCGCGACGGTGCCACCGTCGATGGCGATCACCGCCGATACCTTCGGCAGGCAAAATGTCGGCAAGGTATATGGCTGGATATTCATGTCGCATCAGATCGGCGCGGCAATTATGGCGTCAACGGCGGGAGCGGTGCGGGATTATCTCGGCGAGTACAATGCCGCCTTCATGGCGGGCGGGTTTATTGCAATGATAGCGGCCGGATTGGCGCTGCAGATCAAAACCAAGCCCAGAGAAGACACGACGCCGCCTGTCAACGTGCAGCCTGCTCGAGCGTGACGATAGCGCAAGCGAGTTTTTAGTCAGATTCTGTGAAATTCGACACGCGCCAGCCATTGGCCTCCTTGCGCGTGGCGATGGACCACTTGCGGATAAACGATGTGCCGTCGTCCGACTGGATCTTGCCTTCGAATAGATAGGTCGACCGCTGGTCGCCTTCGTTCTTCTCCAACAACGTGTAATTCACCCGCGGTTTTTGCGTCGACGCGTCGATCGCTTGCCCGCTGGTCAGCTTAATCTCCTCGTCGATCTTAGCCTGAGCGACGCTCACCGTATACTGCTTGGCCTTTTGTAAGTCGATCTTCACGTAATGGTGATCGACAAACTCCTCGGCGATGCCCTGCGCGGTGTTTAAATCTTTGCCGCACGCGGCGATCAGGAACAACGTGACTAAGGCCAAGCGGATCGTCAGTTTAGTTTTCATCAGTGCACTTTATTTAGCATGTCTGGTGAGCCAATCCAGCGCTTCAGTCATCGCCTGGCGCATCACCTGTGGATCCGAGAAGCGGTGATCGGTATTTGGGAAGATCGACAACCGCTTGGGGCTCGTCAACGTCTCATGCAGTTCGCGGGCCTCGGCAACTGGCACCACTTCGTCGGCGTCGCCGTGGAGGATTAGCACCGGACAGCGAATCCGGCGCGCGGCCTCCGTTATGTTGATTCGTTCTAGATCTTCGAGCAGAGAAATATTCAAACGCTGGCCGTTGTAAATCGTGTGGCCCTGCTCGCGCCAACGCTTTAACCGTTCGGGCGTAAGCACGCGCTTGGGAAAATTTTCCGGATGGCCCGGTGCGGCGAGCGTGACCAGGGCAGCGACACTGGGCTCGGCGGCGGCGAACAGCAATGCCACCGTGCCGCCCATGCTCGAGCCGAAGATGACGGTCTTGCTCGACTGGCGACTTTGCATGAAATTGTATGCCGCCCGAAGATCTTCGACTTCACCACTGTAAGTAATATCGGCGAACTTGCCGCTGGATGCGCCGACGTAACGGAAGTCGAAACGCAGAGTCAAAACGCCGCGATCCGCCAGCGAGCGCGCCAAAAAAATCAATTTTTCGCTGTTTTTCGCGGACTCCATGCCGTGGCATAGAATGGCCGCGCCATAGGAGGGCTGCGCTGGATGGTGGAGGACTGCACTGAGAATGTCGCCGTGAGGGGTGGAAATTGTGAGGTTCTCAGTCGCCACACGGGCACGACTAACACGATTTCAATATGACCGAAAGAATGTTTCAGAGAAGCGCAAAGGCACGCCTCAACTACGGATTCTAATCTCTAGCGGGCTCGCTTTGTATCGAGCCCTCGCGCGCTAATTCGTCATCGATGACACGCACGAACCCGTCTAACGGTTGAGCGCCGCTAATCTGCCTGCCGTTAATAAAAAACGCCGGCGTGCCGTCAACACCGATGCGGCTGCCCTCCGCCATATCTTCCTTGATCGCGGCTTGGTATTTTCCGCTGCTCAGGCAGGTTGCAAAAGTGCTAGGGTCGAGGCCCACTTCCTTGGCCAATCCCTTGAGGATCTCGGGATTCGAACTAGGCGGACTGGCAAACAGCTTGTCATGATAGGCCCAAAATTGACCTTGCTCATTGGCGCAGCGCGCGGCTTCGTGAGCTTTTGTAGCTCCCGGGTGCAGGCTCTCGATCGGGAAATCACGAAAGACAAGCTTTACCTTTTCGCCGTAGCGCGACTCAAGCTGCGCGAGCGTAGAAACAACCCGTTGACAAAAGGGACAGTGAAAGTCGGAGAACT
Source organism: Candidatus Limnocylindrales bacterium (assembly GCA_035526465.1). Classification (GTDB taxonomy): domain Bacteria; phylum Desulfobacterota; class Binatia; order UBA9968; family UBA9968; genus DP-20. The sequence continues at coordinate 2,896 of DATLCH010000338.1, forward strand.
CTACAATTGTCACAGGGGCGTTCGTGCCGCCCTTGAAAGGCGCCCCCTGCACCGACACTGCGATACGCTGGATCGGCGGCGCCTTGAGGTGGACCAAGACCTTGGCTCTTGCGCTGAGTGATTTAAGGAACTCTTCACGCTTGGTTGCCATCTTTTGATTTTTTAAAAAAGCTCTGATCTGTTCGTGGACTTGTGCCTGCTCGACCTTTATTTGCGCCTTATTATCCTCGTAGAACTTTTCGATCTCCTGCTCGGTGATCA
>DATLCH010000347.1:0-6292 GCA_035526465.1 Candidatus Limnocylindrales bacterium
ATCGACGGATTAGCGGTCGAGTTAGTTTATCTCGATGGCAAATTCGCTGTAGGTTCGACTCGCGGCGACGGCATTCACGGCGAAGACATCACGCTTAATCTAAAAACTATCCGCTCGATTCCATTGACCTTGCATTCCCAGGGCCGGAAACCGCCACACCGGCTGGAAGTCCGTGGCGAGGTTTTCCTCGGGCGTGCGGCCTTTCAAAAAATGAACCGCGAGCGCGACGAAGAGGGCCAGCCGGTATTTGCCAATCCACGCAATGCTGCCGCAGGATCGCTCAAACAGCTCGACTCGACGATCACAGCAAAACGGCCGCTCGATATTTTTTGCCATGGCGTCGGGAGAATCGAAGGCGCAGCATTCGCAAGTCATTGGGACTTTCGCGAGCACATCCAGGACTGGGGTTTAAAGCCGGTACCGCGCGGCAAACTCTGCCACGGTATCGACGAGATCTTGCGCTACCGCGAGCAGATGGAAACCGAGCGCGACACCCTGCCCTACGAGATCGATGGCCTGGTCGTCAAAGTGAATAGCACGGAGCTGCAAGAACGGCTGGGACAGATCGCCCGCTCGCCGCGCTGGGCCATTGCCTACAAGTTTAAACCGCGCCAAGCGACGACACGCATTCTCGACATAGTTGCCCAGGTTGGCCGCACCGGGACGCTGACACCGGTGGCAAGCCTTGATCCGGTCCCCATCGGCGGTGTTATCGTCAAAAGTGCCTCACTGCACAACATGGACGAGATCGCCCGCAAAGATATCCGCATCGGCGACACCATCGTCATCGAGCGCGCCGGCGACGTTATTCCCTACGTCGTCAAAGTCGTAGAAGACAAACGCAGCGGCAACGAAAAGCCTTTCACCATGCCGGCGCACTGCCCTGTGTGCGGCGCGGAAGTGTTTCGTGAAGAAGGCGAAGCCGCCTACCGCTGCAGCGGCATCGCCTGCGCCGCCAAGTTGAAAGAGAGTCTGAAGTTTTTCGGTTCTCGTGGCGCCATGGATATCGAAGGGCTCGGTGAAAAACTCATAGATCAATTGGTAGACCGCCGTCTGGTGCAGGACGTCGCCGATCTTTATAGCCTGACGAAAGAACAGCTCGCCAATTTGGCACGCATGGCGGACAAGTCGGCGCAGAATTTAATCAATGCATTGGAACGCAGCAAGAGTGCGACACTGCCGCGCTGTTTGACCGCACTGGGGATTCGTCATGTTGGCGAGGCAACGTCCAAACTGCTGGCCGAGCACTTCGGCACACTCGAAAAAATTATCTTAGCGACCGAAGAAGACCTCGTCGAAGTTCGCGAAATAGGCCCCGAAGTGGCCAAAAGCATCGCACGCTTTTTTCAACAAGAAAGTAATCGGCAGGTGATCGACAAGCTTAGAGCAGCCGGACTGCAATTCACAGTTGAAAAAAAGAAAGCCGGGGCTCTGACCGGCGCGACGTTCGTGCTTACCGGCGGACTCGAAGCGATGTCACGGCCGGAAGCGCAGAAGCGCATCGAAGCGCTCGGTGGGCGGACGTCGTCAAGTGTCAGCCGCAACACCAGCTACCTCGTCGCCGGTGCGGATCCCGGCTCCAAGCTCAAGAAAGCCCAGGAGCTGGGTGTGAAAATTTTGCGCGAAGAAGAGTTGCTCGAGCTGCTGCGCACCGGCTAGTAGCGATCACGATCCCGTCGCGGCGGCCGCGCGCCACCGGCGGGGTATCCGCCGCTCTCGCTCGGGCGCGGCGTCTGGGGGCGCGCTTCGCTGACGACAATGTTATGGCCCTCGAATTCGCTGTCGTGCAGGGCATTCAGCGCTTTCGCCGCTTCGGCTTCGGACGCCATCTCGACAAACCCAAAGCCTTTGGACCGGCCGCTGAATTTGTCGGTGATAACCCGCGCACTAATCACCGACCCATGCTGGGCAAAGTGCTGTTGAAGCCGCTCGTCAGTCACCGCGTAGGCGAGATTCCCGACATATAGCTTCGTCGCCATCTGGGCCTCCTAGTCGATCGAGTTCTGGGAAAGCCCGCATGAAGCCAGTCTCCGTGCACATTCGTTAACGGGCTCTGCCAAAAAACGCCGATAGGCTACAAAAATCGCGACTCGCTTGTCAAACTTTTAATATCAACCAACTAGGTGAATGTGACAATTGCTCGACCTTCCGGTAGGTATCCCCTTGTTGCCGCAGACACCCATCTGGGTTAAAAAATTGCGCGAGACTTATGACAAGTGCGGTAGAACCAAGGCGCGTCCACCTGCACATCTCCGGCCGTGTCCAGGGAGTGTATTACCGCGCTTCAATGTTACAGAAGGCGCAGCAGTTAGGTCTCACCGGCTGGGTCATGAATCGTCCCGACGGGTCGGTCGAATCGGTGGCAGAAGGCAGCAAAGAGAAATTGGATGAACTCATCGCCTGGTGTCATCAAGGACCGGAAGGCGCCCGGGTCGTCGCTGTCGATGCGCAATGGGATAGTCCTGAGAACCGATTTATCGGCTTCGCAATTAGGCGTTAGCCAAAGTCACTGGGCCGCTTTGGCGCTTTGAGTTCGAGGGCTCTTTTATAAACTTGTTTCTTCGGTAATCCGTAGCGCTCGCCTAAAAGTTCAGCGATTTCCTTCATCCCCATTCCATCGGCCATTAACTGACCGATCATCGCTTGCAATTCTGCGTCGGACACCTGCGCCTCGCCCGCCGCGCCCTGAATAACTATGACGATTTCGCCTTTGATCTCATGGCCGCCGAGCAGACCAATAATTTCGGACAATTTTCCGCGCAGAAACTCTTCGTGAACTTTGGTCAACTCACGGGCAATGGCAATCTCGCGCTCGCCAAAGACCTGCAGTACGTCGGCAAGAGACTCCTTCAGCCGGTGCGGCGCCTCGTAGAACACCAACGTCGCACTTTCACTGCGCAGTCCTTGCAGTTTAGCCTTGCGCTCTTGCGTTTTGGCCGGTAGAAAACCGGCAAATAAAAATCGATCGGTAGGTAAGCCGCTGGCGCTCAGTGCCGTGGTCAACGCCGATGCGCCGGGCAGCGGAATTACTTGAATGCCAGCACGGATAGCGTCGATGACAAGTCGATAACCAGGGTCAGAAATCGCCGGTGTGCCGGCGTCGGACACCAGTGCGATACTGGCGCCGCTTTTGAGGCGCGCGACCAGCGTGCGTGCTTTGTCGCGCTCATTGTGTTCGTGATAGCTGGTAAGCGCCGTGTGGATGCCGAAGTGCGCGAGCAAATGCTGGGTATGACGGGTATCCTCCGCCGCAATCAGTTCGACTTCCTTCAGAACCCGTAACGCGCGCAGCGTCATGTCTTCGAGATTGCCGATCGGCGTTGGCACGATGAAGAGCGTGCCGGGCATTCAATGCCTCCGTCGCGGTTCGAGGACAAATAATCGAGGTTTGAGGACGGCGCGATCTTCGCTACTCGGTTCTCCAGCCCCGACCATCATTTGCCCCAATCCCTGGAGTAACGGAAGTCGCGATCGATGGTGCGTTGGGAGACTTTCGCGATCACGGGCAAGCGCCGTTTGAATTGGGAATTCATGATGCGCGCGGCGATGTCGTCGATAAAGCGCTCGGGAAAGCCAGCAGCGGCCAACTCGGCTTTGGTGTAACGCTGGTCGACCATTAAATAGAGCAGTTTATCGACTTCCCGATAGCTAAAGCCCAACTCGTCTTCGTCGGTCTGGCCGATCCAGAGATCGGCCGACGGGTCCTTGGCGACGATCACCTGCGGCACACCGACCGCTTCGGACAGCGCCCAAACTTGGGTTTTATAGAGATCACCCAGCGGATTGAGCGCCGATGCCATGTCACCGTGGAGCGTACCATATCCTAAGAGGAGCTCGGTCTTATTGCTCGTGCCAAGTACTAGCGCATCCCAGCGCATCGAATGATCGTACAGGATCGTCATGCGTTCGCGCGCCATCTTGTTGCCGCGCCGGCGCGCGTCGGCGCCGGGAAACTTTTCGAAATAGGCGTCGATCTGCGGCGTGATTTCCACCAACAGCGATTCGATGCCGCTCCTTTGCACGACCATCTCGGCATGGGTCTGGCTGTCCGGGTGGGAACTCTTATAGGGCATCAACACGCCCAAAACATTTTTCGCGCCCAAAGCCTCTACTGCTAACAGCGCACTCAATGCCGAATCGACGCCGCCCGAGAGCCCCACCACTACATGCGCGAGCCCGGTCTTGAGGACTTCGTTGCGAATAAATGCAACGAGAATCTGGCGCAGCAAAGCAGTGTTGGTAGGGATCATGACCATGGTGAGGCGACCGCTGGAATTTTTCTCGTGGACACCGGAAAGCTTGACCGCAGGTCATTTCTTATTCGCGGTTCTCCGCACTTGAACCTTTGGACCCTTCGAAAGTTGCACAGTATCCCCGCCAGGCCGCTCGCGAATACGCATTAGTTCGTTGATCGTCAAGTCCAAATCCTCGTCGCGCAGCAGCGGTGACATGGTGCGCTTGCGCCGCACCGCCTCGAAGCTCGCATCGACTGTGAGGAAATCCTCGTCATAGTAGCGCGCCTTCCCCAGGCGCTCGCCAAAGGGATCGACGATCTCGGACCCGCCCCAAAAGCCGACACCGTCTTCGAAACCGCACCGGTTCCCATAGGCTATGAAAAGGCTATAGGTTTCGGCATAGACACGATTGAGCAGCTCCCAGTAGCGGGCGTTGTCATCCTGGTTCTGCTGATCGACAATTCCGCGTAGCGGACTCGCCGATGGGCAAAGCACCGCCAGCGCACCATCCAAAGCGGCCAGATAAATCGTCGATGGGTGCCAGAGATCTTCACAGATCAACAGCGCCATGCGGCCGAATTTAGTGTCGAACGCCCGCACACGGTCGCCGTGCGCGAAATAGCGCTGTTCGTCGAACATGCCGTAGGTGGGCAGATAGACTTTACGGTGCACATGGCGCACCGCGCCATCTTCGAAATAGATCGCCGAGTTGAAGAAGCGATGATCGGCGCTCTCTTCGACCAGCCCGGCAACGAAAGCGATTTTTCGGCTGAGCGCCATAAGCTGCTTGATCTCGGGCGAATCCAGTTTCAGCGCTACCGCCGGCACGGTATCGCGCAGCATATAGCCGGTTAAACTCAATTCGGGGAATAACAATAATTTGGCTTTGTCATCGACAGCGCGGCCGATGGCTTCTTCATACAGAGCCAGGTTGGCCTGGACGTCGCCAAGTCGCGGATTGACCTGGCCGATAGCGATGCGGATGGACACGCGAAACTCTCCGTCTGCGAGCACGCTGGAAATAAATTCTTACGAAACTAACATACGCCGAACCACACTTGCAATTTACCCCAGCGACGCTTAACTTGGTCAAGTCGGCGAGTCCACGCTTTGCCGATATTCAGAGCGCAATCCCATGGCAGAAAACGTGACGATTTACGGCCAAGACTTGTGCGCCTTTACTTCGGCAGCCCGTGCGGACTTCTCCCGGCGCAAAGTGCCCTTCGTATATGTGAATGTCTTGGAGGATGACGCTGGTCTCGAGCAAATGATGCAGCTCACCAACGGCCGGCGCAAGATCCCGGTAATTGTCGAAGATGGTAAGGTAACCGTCGGATTCGGCGGCACCTGAGAGGTGTGAACGGCCGACGGTGTCGGCCATCGCTCGTAGTTCACCCCGGCCAAGTAATAGCTAGCGAAACTCTAATTCCCCCTTGTCTGGATCCATCGATCAACTGATTGTCGATAAAGTTGCCGTGCTCTACGGCCGCGCCGCCGCCGTGACCAGCGTCACGGCTCTTCCAGGCGACGCCTCGAGCCGGCGTTATTATCGCGTGCGACTGAGCGGCGTCGTACCGCCTTCCTTGATGACAATGCAACTACCGGTCGGCAGTGGCCTACCCATCTCGAGCGAGGAGTTGGCAGTCTTCACTGAAGAACTCAAAGAACTGCCGTTTTTGAATGTGCACCGGTTTCTCCATGGGATCGGCGTTAGAGTGCCCGAGGTATACGGTCAGTGGGAAACCGAGGGCCTCCTGTTTATCGAAGATTTGGGCGACACTCCACTATGGGATCGCGTCCAGGGTTTATCCGAAAATCAAGTAATCGCCTGGTACAAAAAAGCGATCGACGAATTGTTGCGCTTACAAGTCGTCGGAACGCAGAAGCGTGACGATGCCTGCCTCGCCTTCCAGCAACGCTTCGACGAAAAACTCTACCTGTGGGAACTCGAGCATTTTATTGAATGGGGTCTGGAAAAGCGGCCTGGCACCCGGGTCACAACGAAAATGCTTGCGACACTGCGTAAAACTTTTGTTTCCATGGCGCAAAGGCTCGAT
>DATLCH010000349.1:0-4472 GCA_035526465.1 Candidatus Limnocylindrales bacterium
GGCCCTGCTCGCAAAATTATGAAGTGAGATAAAAATTATACCGCCGTCGTCGATTTCGGCCGGTGCCGAACGACTACTGGTTGGACAGATTATTTAATGCAAAATCGATCAATTAAAAACGTCACATTAACGGGAGGAAAAATTATGCCTATCGAACCCTATTTGTTTTTCAATGGACGATGCGAAGAGGCAATCGAGTTTTACAAGAAGGCTTTGGGCGCCGAGCTGACAATGCTGATGCGTTACAAAGAAAGCCCGGAACCGCCGCCGCCCGGCATGGTCCCGGCGGGCTGGGACAATAAGATCATGCACGCCAGTTTGCGCGTCGGCAACGCCAATCTAATGGCCTCGGACGGTTGCGATCAGGAGCTTAATTTCCAGGGGTTTTCATTGTCATTAACAGCTACGGATGAAGCCGACGCGAACCGCAAGTTCACTGCGCTCGCGGACGGCGGGCAGGTGCGGATGCCACTTTCCAAAACGTTCTGGTCGCCTTGCTTCGGCATGGTCGCCGACCGATTCGGCGTTGGCTGGATGGTCACGGTGGCGTTCTGAGTAGCTCGCCGAGGCTGGAGATGACTTATGAAATTTATGTTGCTGGTTCATCACGACGAAGCCGCTTTCGAATTGATCGGCCAGGAAAAACAACAGCAGATGCTTGCCGGATCGGTGGCGCTCACGCACCAGCTTCACACCCATGGCCAATACCTAAGCGCATCACCGTTACAGCCCGCGGCGACGTCAGTCATCGTTCGGGTGCGAGAGAGCAAGACGATCATCACGGACGGACCCTTTATCGAGACGCGCGAACAGCTCGCCGGTTACTTTTTGATCGATGCCCGGGATCTCAATGAAGCGACGCAAATCGCCACCCGCGTGCCAGGAGCACGCATCGGAACCGTCGAAGTGCGGCCACTACGGGAAATCTCCGGGCTGCCGGGAGAATCATGCTGAGGAGACGCGGCCTGTGTTTCGACAACAACGCTGAAGAGGCGGTAAACCACCACCGGCTCTCCTGGCAAGTCGTCACCTCCGCTCTGATTGAAATGTTGCAAGACGAGAATGAAAGAAAATCAGTAAGAGTAAAACCGGCGCTGATGCAGATGAGCACCTTAGATATTGCAACATTGAAGCAGGCTTTTGACCGCTAATTATCAACTATTTGGAGAGTTCCCATGGCTTATGTCGATGGATATATTTTGCCGGTCCCGAAGCGAAAAATCGCAGCTTACCGGCGCATGGCAAAGATGGCGGGTAAAGTCTGGCGCGATCATGGTGCTCTCGAATACGTCGAGTGCATCGCCGACGATGTCAAATCGGGCAAGCACACTTCGTTTCCGCAGAGCGTCAAGTTAAAACCTGGCGAAACCGTGATCTTCGCTTATATCGTCTACAAATCCCGTGCGCAGCGCGACCGCGTCAACGCTAAAGTCATGAAAGATCCGCGTTTGGCGCAGTCGATGGATCCCAAAGCCATGCCGTTTGACGCCAAGCGCATGTTTTGGGGCGGTTTCAAGGTTTTGATCCGCCGCTAGGAAGGAGTCGTCTATGCAAAGAAAAGTAAAACCGATTCCGCCGGGATATCACACGGTCACCCCTTATTTGTGTGTGAACGGCGCGGCGAGCGCCATCCTGTTTTACAAGAAAGCGTTCGCCGCTAAGGAGATCATGCGGATGCCCGGGCCAGGCCATTCCATCGGCCATGCGGAGATCCAGATCGAGGACTCCCGAATTATGCTCGCCGACGAGCATCCCGACATGAATTTTCGCGGGCCCCATTCATTCGGCGGCACTGCGGTGCACATTCATCTCTATGTGCAGGATGTCGACCGCGTGGTAAAGAAGGCGCTCAGCGCCGGCGCCAAACTGTTGCGACCCGTGGCCGACCAATTTTACGGTGACCGCAGCGGCTCGCTGGAAGACCCGTTCGGACACGTCTGGCATGTCGCCAGCCACAAAGAAAATCTTTCGACCCAGGAATTGAAAAAGCGCGCAGCCGCCATGGCCGCGTAGGCTGAAAAAAATTGTATGGAGTGAAGATGAAATACATGTTGCTGATTTACCTCGACGAACAAAATCCGTTGAGCGAAGCCGAACGCCAGGAGTGCTATGCTGAGTCGACACAACTCGCGCAAGAGCTTCATTCGAATGGAAAGTATCTGAGCGCCAATCCGTTGCACCCAACCTCGATGGCGACCAGCGTCCGCGTGCGCAATGGCAAACGCTTGGTGACCGATGGACCCTTCGCCGAGACGCGGGAGCAATTGGGCGGATACTTTTTAATCGATGCCGAGGATCTCGACGACGCGCTCGGCGTCGCCGCCCGTATTCCGATGGTGCGCAAAGGCACCGTTGAGGTTCGGCCCGTGATTGACATTCCGGGTCTGCCGACCGGCTAACAAACTTAACGACGATTGTCGGCAAAGCACATAAACCTTAATAGCAAGAGGAGTAAATCATGAGCGGAGTACGAGTATTGGTAGGCACACGCAAGGGCGCATTCATTCTGTCCTCCGACGGTACGCGCAAGAACTGGGACATCAGCGGACCCCACTTCGCCGGGTGGGAGATTTATCATCTGAAAGGATCCAGCGTCGATCCGAATCGGATCTATGCTTCACAGTCGAGCAGCTGGTTTGGCCAAATCATTCAAAGATCGGACGACGGCGGCAAGACCTGGCACCAGCCGGGCACTCCTGCCGGCGAACCGACTACGGCTCCGGACGGCTCACCCAAGGGCGAAAGCAACAATTTCGCGTACGACACTTCTGCTGAGACCGGCAAGCAGCTGACGACGCATCAATGGTACGATGGCACGCCGCACCCTTGGGAGTTTAAAAGAGTATGGCATCTCGAACCCTCCCTCAGCGATCCCGATGTCGTGTACGCGGGAGTCGAGGATGCCGCGTTGTTCCGCACCTCAGATGGCGGTACATCCTGGCAGGAATTGGCCGGCCTGCGCGGCCACGGCACCGGAGCTCAATGGCAGCCCGGCGCCGGCGGGCTATGCCTGCATACGATTATCCTGGATCCCCGTAACCCAGAACGTATTTACATCGCGATCTCGGCGGCTGGCGCGTTTCGAACTGACGACGCTGGCAAAACGTGGAAGCCGATCAATCGCGGACTGCACTCGCAATATATTCCCGATCCGACGGCGGAGATCGGCCACTGCGTCCATCACGTTGCCATGCACCGGGCGCGTCCCGGCGTGCTTTTTATGCAAAAGCATTGGGACGTCATGCGCAGCAACGATGGCGGCGATTCCTGGCATGAGATCAGCGGCAACTTACCGAGTGATTTCGGCTTCGTGATCGATGTCCACGCCCACGAACCCGACACCCTCTACGTGGTGCCCATCAAAAGCGACTCCGAACATTTTCCGCCCGACGGAAAGTTGCGTGTATTCCGCAGCCGCAATGGCGGCACGGAATGGGAAGCTCTTACCAACGGCCTGCCGCAAAGTAACTGTTACGTGAATGTCTTGCGCGACGCCATGGCCGTCGATTCACTCGACAAATGCGGGGTGTACTTCGGAACCACAGGAGGACAGGTCTATGGGTCCGCTGACGCCGGTGACAGTTGGCAGCCGATAGTCCGCGACCTTCCGGCGGTGGTCTCAGTGGAAGTTCAAACACTGCGATGATCCGCGTCACACTACCGGCGCACTTGCGTAAACTGGCACAAGTCGATGACGAAATACATCTGGAAATTGCCGGGCAAATTACTCAACGCACGGTGCTCGACGCTCTCGAGGGGCGTTTTCCGATGCTGTGCGGAACCATTCGCGATCACGCCACGCAAAAGCGTCGCGCCTTTGTGCGCTTCTTCGCTTGCGGGCAGGATCTCTCCCATGAGTCGCCCGATGCGATGCTGCCCGCTGCCATAGCCAGCGGCGCCGAGCCGTTCATGATCATCGGCGCGATCGCCGGAGGATAGCTTTTGAAACAATATGAAGGGTCAAATCGTGCTACTTGGCTTTGAGGTATGTGCTATGTTCTGGAATGCGCCAAAATTCACATGATTAAGAAAGTCTTCATTGCTCTTGCCGCGTTGATTATCGGCTTTGTCGTGATCGTCGCGCTGCAACCCTCCGAGTTTCGCGTGTCGCGTTCGATAAACATCGCCGCGCCTGCTCAAGCCGTGTTCGAACAGGTGAACGACTTTCACAAATGGGATGCCTGGTCGCCCTGGGCAAAACGCGACCCCAACATGAGGCAAACTTACGAAGAGGCGCCCGCCGGCGTCGGCGCGAGCTACTCGTGGTCCGGCAACAATGAGGTCGGCGAAGGGCGCATGACGTTAACGGAAACCCGTCCGAACGAAATGGTCCGCGTTAAGCTCGAATTCTTGAGACCGTTTGCCGCGACCCCATACCACCGAGTTCAATTTTCAGCCCAGCGGCAATAAAACGGCAGTTACCTGGAGCATGTTCGGCACCAACATTTTCATGGCAAAGGTTTTCGGTCTGT
>DATLCH010000354.1:0-4907 GCA_035526465.1 Candidatus Limnocylindrales bacterium
TGCCGCTCGCGCCAAGAACGTCTCCTTCCGGGGGTAAAACCTCCCGGAAAGGAGAGTTCTTGACACTGTGCAATTTGGTGGGCCCACCTGGACTCGAACCAGGGACCAACCGGTTATGAGCCGGTGGCTCTAACCAACTGAGCTATGGGCCCTTAAGAATCGATTGAAATTTGCCGGATTCGTGCTTGTGGCGATGCACGTCGCCCTTTAATTTTCCATGAAACTCTTGAGCCGCTTGCTCCGGCTCGGGTGGCGCAGTTTACGCAATGCTTTGGCTTCGATTTGGCGGATGCGCTCGCGCGTGACGGTAAATTTCTGCCCAACCTCTTCCAGAGTGTGATCAGACTTTTCACCGATGCCAAAGCGCATTCGCAAAACCTGCTCTTCACGCGGCGTCAGAGTCGCCAGCACTTTGCGCGTCTGTTCCTGCAAGTTGATGTTCACCACGGCGTCGGAGGGCGTGATGATCCGTTTGTCTTCGATAAAATCGCCCAAATGACTGTCTTCTTCCTCTCCGACCGGCGTCTCTAAAGAGATCGGCTCCTTGGCGATTTTCAAAACCTTGCGCACCTTATCGAGCGGAATCTCCATCTTACTGGCGATCTCTTCCGGCGTGGGCTCGCGGCCAATCTCTTGGACCAGGTAACGCGAGGTGCGAATTAGCTTGTTGATCGTCTCGATCATATGCACCGGAATGCGAATGGTGCGCGCCTGGTCGGCGATGGCGCGGGTAATAGCTTGGCGTATCCACCAAGTCGCATATGTGGAGAATTTGTAACCGCGCTGGTATTCAAACTTGTCGACGGCTTTCATCAAACCGATGTTGGCCTCCTGAATGAGGTCGAGGAACTGCAGGCCGCGGTTGGTGTATTTTTTTGCGATGCTGACGACCAGTCGCAGGTTGGCTTCAATCAACTCCTTCTTGGCAAGGTTCGCGCGGGTCTCACCGTCGATGATCGACCACACTCGCCGCTTGATTTCCTCAGACGGCATCTCCAGATCTTTTTCGATATGACGCACGTCACGTCGTACATTGCGGATCTCTTCAGCCATATGCAGGATCACGTCGTGCCCCATGCGGAACGTCGACACGAGCTTGGGCCAATTCTTCTTCTGCGCTTCGGCCGCCGCTACCATTTTGAGAATCTCACTGCCGGATTTGCCGAGCCGATGCTCATAGTCTTTGACTCGGCGCTCCATGGCCTGCATACGTTCCATAGCCCGCTTAAGACCCTCGGCGATGGCTTCGGTTTGTTTGCGATTGAGCTGCAAATTCTTCAGACCATTGATGATGCGATCGTTATATTTGGTAACACTGTCGACGAGCGACTGGCGTCGCTGCGCCGACACCCGTTTGCCGTCGAGCTGGTTTCTGATCTTCTCGCGCTCATTGACGGTGCGGCGGATTTTGCCGATCTGATCGAGTAAGCGTTTCTCGTGGACCTCTTCTTCTTCGAAGTCTTCACTTTCTTCGTCGCCCTCTTCCTTGATGATCTCGCGCACCCGAACTTCATGCAGCGCCAGCTTCTCGCCAAGATCGAGAATATGAGTCAATGCCAGGGGGCTGGAGAGCACTTCATCAAGTACGCGGTTCTCGCCGTTTTCGATCTTCTTGGCGATCTCCACCTCGCCCTCGCGGCTCAGCAATGATACGGTGCCCATCTCCCTAAGATACATTCGCACCGGATCGCCGGTCTTGCCGACGACGTCATTGTCGGCGTCCTCGGTCTCTTTTTCGTCGTCCTCCTCCTCGACCAATTCATCGCCGGCACTGCCAAGAGTGACCCGTTGATTGGCATCGACGACTTCGATCTCCATCTCGCCAAAAATCGACATGACATCGTCGATCTGATCGGGCGAGACAACCTCAGCCGGCAGCATATCGTTGACGTCGTCGTAGGTCAGATAGCCCTTCTCCTTGCCCAAATCGATGAGCTTTTTGACCTCCTTCAAATTCTTCTTCTCCACTGGCTCGCCAGCGGCGTCGGAAGCGTTCTTCGTCCTATTTAGCGCGGGCTTGGTTTCAGCTCGAGTCTTCGGCGTTCTAGCTGGCGTTTTTCTTGAAGCAGGTCTTGCCATTCTAGTATCCTTTCTCTCTTGGCGACATCATCGCGTTTCTCTTCGGCGGCGCGTATTGCAATACGTAAATCGCGCTCCTGACTCTTTAAATACTTTCGCTGCAAGTGGGTCAGACAATCGGTGGCCATGTTCGCGCATTCGGCGTCGGAACGGTTCTCTGCCTCCAGAACTAAGGCAGCAACTTCGCTGACCAAAGACTCCGGGAGCTTTTGACTGATGGCGCCGATGTCGATGTTCCCTGTTTCTTGCCATTCCAAAGTGATCGCGTCAACTACCGGACGCCATTTGTCACTAAAATATAAACGGACGCGCGCGTCCCGTGCGAGTTTGTCGAGCAGAGTCGGCACGCGCAGCAACAGTCCGACCAGCGAACGTTGGGCAATGTCGTCGCGGCTATCGTCCGGGGCCAGAGCAGCGGCAATCGGACGGCTCGTCGATAGCGGCCGCGGATTGACAGCCTGGGCCAGCGGCCGACGCAAGAGCTCTTCACGCACACCTAAGTCTGCGGCGCGACGAATCAACAAATCAACTTCAAAAGGATTGTTTACCTTGGTGAGCAATCGGCCGATCTCGCTTGCGGTTTGGCTCTTGCCTTCGAGGGTGCTGCCATAGCGTTTTTGCAGCCAAGAAAAATAGTAATCGGCCAGCGGCACGGCTTGAGCCAGTAAATTCTCAGCCGCTTCCTTGCCGTGCTTACGCACGAACGTGTCCGGATCTTCACCCTTCGGCAGGAGCGCCGCTCGTCCGAGCAAGCCGGCTTCAATGAAGATTTCGAAGCTGCGCGCCGCGGCTTTGAGACCGGCGTCGTCGCCGTCGAATAAGGCAATGATGTTCTTGGTGTAGCGCGACAATGCACGCACGTGTTCGACGGTCAGTGCCGTCCCCAATGTCGCCACCGCGCAACCGATGCCATGCTGTGCCAGAGCGATGACATCGAGATAACCTTCAACAAGCACGACCCGGTCGGTTTGGCGGATACTTTCCTTGGCTTCGTGCAAACCGTACACTGTCGACCCCTTGTGAAACAGCGGCGTTTCACTCGAGTTCAAATACTTCGGCATACCCTGATCAATCACTCGGCCACCGAAGCCGACGATTTTTCCCGCCGCATTGGTGATGGGAAACATCACTCTGGAAAAAAATTTTTCATAATACTGCTGCGGATCGCGCTGCGTAACGAGCCCGAGCTTGATCGCGTCCACCAACGCCAAACTTTCTTTCCTGAGCAAACCCACCAAGCCGGACCCGCCCGAGGGGGCAAAGCCCAACATGAAGCGTCGTGCCGTGGCGTCGTCTATGCCGCGGCGGCGCAGGTATTCCAGCGCCACGCGGCCTTGAGGATGATCGAGCAGGATGCGCTGGTAGTTAGCGGCGGCGCATTCGTTGATGCGATACAGATTCTCACGCTGCCCTAGATCGCGCTGAAAGTTTCGGCCTTCCGTTCGTTCGATGACGATGCCATAGCGCTTGGCCAGTTGTTCCACAGCCTCGGGGAAACTTACGTGGTCGTACTGCATGAGGAACTGAAACACACCGCCGCCGGCGTGGCAGCCGAAGCAGTGAAAAATGCCCTTCTCTTCGTTAACCGTGAATGACGGGGTTTTCTCGCCGTGAAATGGACAAAGTCCCATGTGGTTGCGGCCGGACTTTTTAAGCGTGACGTAGTCAGAAATCACTTCGACGATCGACGCGCGGTTACGGATCTCAGCGATTTTTTCCTGGCTAATCATGAAAACAAACTAAATCGACGTTCGCTTATGAGCAGGCGGAGGGGCAGAGTTATCGCCGGTGAACATTCGCTGTTTGCCGGCTTTGATCAAACTTTCTCCGAATTGGGACAATGGCCGCACCAAGTAAGCGCTTTCAAAGGACTCGCGAGTCGGATGAGATAGCAGTGAAGATGAGTTTAAGAGAAAAATGGCCAGCGCCGCCAGAGCCGCGCCCTTGCCGACGCCGACGGCAATGCCGCCGGCTCGGTTGATAGTCTTGAGGAAAAGCATTTTCTCCGAACGGTGCAGCAACCAGCCGGCCAAGTTAAAGCCGAAATAAATCACAAAGAAGAGTGCAACGAACCCGGTACCCTTAAGCAGCAGCGGTGACAAGTGCCAATGCTGCGCCACGTATTGCGCCGCAACATCGCCGTACCGTGCGGCGACCAAGAACCCGACGATGAGTCCAGCGAGTGACAAGATTTCACGGAAAAAACCTCTGAAGAAGCCACGCAAGCCGAATAGAATTAAGACGGCGAGCAGAATCAGATCCACCCAATTCACCAGCTGGCACCCACCTGTGGTGGCAGCGCCGCCCCGTGGTCGTTCACGCCGCTCGCCGTCTTCGCATGATCGATGACTTCTACAACAGACCTATTACATCTGCCGAACAGCCGTTAGGCTTGCGCTAACCACTCAGCAATGCCTTCGTCAGATCGCTGACCCGCTTACCATCGCTGCGTCCCGCCACCTTGGGCATCACTAGCTTCATCACTTTACCGAGATCAGCTAGCCCCTTGGCACCGGCCTCGTCGATACTCGCTTGAATCGCGGACTTAATCTCTTCGTCGGAAAATTGCTGCGGGAGAAACCCTTTGAGTACCGTTAATTCGGCCTCTTCCTTGGTTGCCAGATCCTGGCGCCCGCCTTTGCGGTAAAGCTCTATCGCTTCCGCGCGCTGTTTACACAAAGTGCCGATAACTTTCTGGATCTCCTCGGCACTTAGCGCTCGGCGACTGCGAATTTCCTCGTTCTGCATCGCCGCCAACAACAAGCGGAGAGTTGAAAGCGTGACCGTGTCACCGCCTTTCATAGCGGCTCTCACGGCCTGCTGTATCT
>DATLCH010000355.1:0-3487 GCA_035526465.1 Candidatus Limnocylindrales bacterium
TGAGCGGCATGATGAGCCTGGTCACCGACCTCGACGACCCTAAGGTCGCCGGGGTGTCTTTTGTCGATCATACCGCCGGCATTTTCGCCGCCCACGGCATCATGGCAGCGCTATTGGCACGGAGTAAAACCGGAGTGGGCCAGTTTATCGACGTCTCGCTTTTGCAAGTGGCCATCGCTTTTATCGAATCCCATGTTTCGGATTATTTAAACGGCGGCGAAGCGGTATCCCGGGAAAACTTTCCGAAAGGAAGAATTTACAGCCTGCTCGATTGTGACAAGAAACCGTTCATGGTCCATTTGTCCGGCCACAACGAAGCTTGGGAAGGCCTCCTCAAAGCCGCCGAGCTCAACGAGCTGATCGGCGACCCGCGTTTCTCTTCGCGCAAACAGCGCAGCGATCGCCACGACGAAATCGTCAATCTGCTGCGCTCTGCTTTTGTCAAGAAGCGGCGCGAGTATTGGCTGGCGCGCCTCGACTCCCATAGCATCCCTAACGCGCCGATCAACACAATTCACGAGGTGTTCGATAATCCACAAATAAAGCACATGGGTATCCCAAAACAGATCCAACATCCGAAGATGGGCATGAGCAATCTGGTCGGCAGCCCAATCAATATGTCGGGGACGCCGCCGAAGTTTTTCCGCCCGGCGCCGCTGCTCGGCGAGAACACTGAGGAAGTGTTGGCGAAGTTGGGTTATGACAGCAATGCTGTTAAGGAATTGAAAGCAAGCGGCGTAATATAAGATTGGTGTCTAGTGACGGGCATGATCGTTGGGCCGTTAATGGTTTCCATTCACTAGTCGACTCCTGCCTAGCGCCGGAAACCGTGAACTCGAAGCTGTGAATTATCGAAAGGAAGTGAATTATGGATTTTACTGTAAGTGCAGATCCGCCTCATGTCGTGGAATTTCGCAAAGAGGTTGGCGCCTGGCTCGCCGAGCAGTTCAAAGGGTACGAGCACTTGCGCTGGTCGGCCTCATGGTCAACTCGCGAAGACGCCGAGGAATACAAGTTTCGCCGTGGTTTAGCTGAAAAACTTGGCGCCAAAGGGTGGCTGTTTCCGCTTTATCCGAAACAATATGGCGGCGCCGAGCTGACCGTCGACCATCAGGTTGTACTCGAAACCGAACTGTTCAAGTACGGACTCAACCTTTCGCACACGTTTTACACGTTGGCGCGCATCGTCGCACCCGTGTTGATTCGCTGGGGCACTGAAGAACAAAAGGCCGAATTCTTGCCGGCGATTACCCGGGCGCAAATTTGCGTCTGGCAGGTGCTCACCGAACCGCATGGCGGCAGTGATATTGCGAACTGTCAGACCAAAGCGATCCGCGACGGTGATCACTATGTCGTAAACGGTCAGAAAGTCATGGTCGGGCATCATTTGCCGCCGGATTATCTCTGGACTCTGGTCTGCACCAATCCCCAGGGCAAGCGCCACGAGAACCTCGCCTGGCTGCACATTCCCGCGAACCTGTCCGGCATCACGATTCAGCATATGAATATGATGATGGGCATCAAGAACGCCGTATTTTTCGATAACGTGCGGGTGCCGGCGAAATATCTCATCGGTGGCGAAAACAATGGCTGGAAAGTCGCCAGCACGCATATGGAACTCGAACATGGCGGCGACGGCCGCATCGCCGCCGATCCATTGATCGAGCGGGTGGCCGAGTACTGCCGCAACACTCATATCGATGGCAAGCCGATCATCGAAGATCCGCGCGTGCGCGATTTGATCGCCGAGATGACCATCGAGCTCAACACGCTGCGGCGCTTCAATCAGCTGATCTACTGGCGTCGCTTTGCCAAAAAGCCGCATCCGTACGGCGGTCCTCAACAGCGGTATTTCCAAAGAATGCTGCGGCTGCGCAATGGCGAGCGCTTACAAGCAATTATGGGCGCCGATGCCCTGGAGCAAAATCTCTCGGTGCACGAAGTCATCGATTTCGAATACGCGGTGCGCACCGGCCCCGGCCAGCTGCATGGCGGCGGCACCTTGGACACCGATCGATTGATCTTCGCCCGTCGTCTAGGGCTCGGCCGTCCGTCCAAGGAAAGCGCGCCGGAAACACATTAGATAAAAACTTGTAGCGGCGTAGCATGCTGCGCCGTCTGTAGGAGAATCGAAATGGATTTAGGTTTAACAGAAGACCAAGAGATGTTGAAAAAGGTCGCGGCGGACTTCGTCAAAGCCGAGGTGCCGGCACATCAAATGACCCAGTGGTACAAGGACAAGAAAATTTTTCGACCCGAGCTGGTTAGGAAAGCCGCCGAGCTCGGCTGGCTGGGCATGATGCTGCCGGAAGAATGGGGCGGCGCCGGTTTGGCGCCGATGGATTGCGCCGTGGTGTTCGAGCAGCTGGGCCACGGGCCGGTGCCGGGGCCGTTGTTCACATCGGGCATCCTCAGCGCCCAGATGATCTTCGAAGCGTGCACTGACGCGCAACGAAAGGATCTCCTGCCGGCACTTTGCAGTGGTAAGTCAATCGTCATACCGGCGATCACCGATAAATCAGCCTACTGGGGACCGGAGGCGGTCGAAACCCGGCTCAGCAAAACTCCTGGGGGCTATTTGCTCAACGGCACCAAGCGCTTCGTCTTCGACGCGGACGCCGCGACCAACTTTCTCAGCGCCGCTCGGACTGAAGAAGGCAAAGTAGTCTTCTTGCTCGTCGATGCCAAGGCTTCCGGCATCACCGTAACTCAACATACCGGCTTCTTCGTCTCGGTCTTTGAAGTGCGCTTCAACAATGTTGCTCTCAGCGCCGATAACCTGCTTGGCTCGAGCGGCGCCAGCTGGGCGACGCTGGAGAAAGCGCTCGACAAAGCGCTGCCGATCTTGTCGGCCTATCAAGTCGGAGCGACCCAGGAAGTTTTCGATATGACTTGCGAATACACCAATTCGCGCGTCGTTTTTGGCCAGCCGATAGGCCGTTTCCAGCGTGTCCAGGACCATTGCGTCGATATTTCGATCTGTCTGGACACGGCGCGCTGGGCGACATACGAAGCGATCTGGCGCATCGAGAACGGCATGGACGCCCGCGCCGGCGTGCACGAGGCCAAGGCCACCGCCAGCGATGGCTACTATCACGGCACCAATTACGCACATATGGTTTGGGCGGGGCCCGGCACAGACTACAGTCACCCGATGATGGCGCACAGCGTGCTCGCCCATACTTTGTATCAATATCTTGGCACGCCCGGACACCATAAACGTTTGATGGTAGACGCGTTGTATCCGCGGGCTTAGAACTCACTGGTCGAGGATGGAAAATTGAGCATGGACGATCGCCATCTTTAATTCTTGCCATCCTCGATTTTCTATATCCGATCCTCGAGGGCGTAGGAGCTTTGAGGCCAAGCATGAAATTTACTTTACATTCCTTCGCGCCACTCGTTCTGCTCATGCTTTCGTGCACCATGCTCCAGGCGCAATCTCAGTCCGCCCTGCTCGATGGCGCCAAGAAGGAAGGCAACCTCA
>DATLCH010000120.1:0-4203 GCA_035526465.1 Candidatus Limnocylindrales bacterium
AGAAACTTTTCCCGATAGAGGTGCTGGAGCAGTTCCTCGACTACCGGCATGGCTAATTTCATCTTGTCGGCGGCGCGCTCGGTGGTACAGTTGGCATCTGAATAGACAATTTTAAGTGCCAGATCGGCGAGGAACCCGAAATCGAGGCCGGTGTTCTCGACTTTGAGCGAGATCGGCGGCACTACGTCGGGCTTCTCTCTTTGAATTGGTTCTGGCCTGCTCATGGTTTGCCTGTCCTTTTCACCTGGCTGGTGATTGAGGTCATAATAACAATTAGCTGATTTTATTCGACGTATTTTATGGGCTTACGGTCTTTTTGGCAATCGATTCTATCAAGCGTCAAAATGTGGCGAATCGCTCAATCAATCTTGGCGGGTATGCCAATTGAAGGTCTCCAGACGATGTGTTATATAACTCGTCCATTGAGAGGTACACATGAAGGCAGGAATTCATCCAGAATATAAGCCAGCCAAGGTCACTTGCGCCTGCGGAAGTATTACCGAGACGCGCTCAACAGCAGGTAACCTCCACGTCGAGATTTGCTCCAACTGCCATCCGTTCTTTACGGGTAAGCAAAAGTTGGTCGACACTGCCGGACGGGTCGAAAAGTTCCGCAAAAAATACGGCATGCAGAACCAAAATACGGCGGAGGGCTGAGGCCGATTTGACCAATTAGTTTTACGCAAACTCCAAAGGGCAAAGGGCAGGTTCGCAACCCTTTGCCCTTTTTTATTTCGCCTGCAACCAATCGCCGAAGCGGGAAACTTCTTTGATCGTCAATGGCATCAATTATCCAACTCCGGAAGTGACGCGCAGTTATGCTTGATAAATTACTGGAAGTCGAAAAGCGCTACATCGAACTCGAAGGCATGATGTCCGACCCGCAGTTGGTTGGTCAACAACGCGAGTATGCCAAGGTCGCCAAGGAGCGCTCCGATTTGGAAGAGATCGTCGTCTGCTACCGTGAGTGGCGCAAAGTCGAGCAAGAGATTGCCAACAACCGCGACCTCATGGATGAAAACGATGAAGCGATGCGCGAGTTAGTTAAGGAAGAGTTGATGAGCCTACGTGAGCGCAAAGAGGCCCTCGAAACCAAGCTCAAGTTTCTCATTTTGCCGAAGGATCCCAACGACGAGAGGAACGTTATCGTTGAAATTCGCGCTGGTACTGGCGGTGATGAGGCGGCGCTATTCGCCGCCGAGCTGTTCCGTATGTACTCCCGGTACGCCGAGTCGCGCGCTTGGCGGGTCGAGATGATGAGCTCAAACCCTACTGGTTTGGGTGGCTACAAAGAAATTATCATCAGCATCGAAGGCCGGGGCGCCTATAGCCGACTCAAGTTCGAAGGCGGTGTGCACCGGGTGCAACGCGTCCCCGTCACCGAAGGATCGGGACGCATTCATACGTCGGCAGTCACCGTGGCGGTGTTGCCAGAAGCCGATGAGGTGGAAATCGCCATCGATCCGAAAGAGATTCGCATAGACGTCTTTCGCTCATCGGGTCCGGGCGGCCAGAGCGTTAACACCACCGATTCGGCGGTACGCATCACGCATATTCCGACAGGGATCGTAATTTCCTGTCAAGACGAAAAATCGCAACATAAGAATCGCGCCAAAGGCATGAAGATTTTGCGCGCGCGCTTGTTGGAAAAGAAACAGGACGAGCAGGCATCGGAGATCGCCGCAACAAGAAAATTGATGGTCGGCAGCGGCGACCGCAGCGAGCGCATCCGGACGTATAATTTTCCGCAGGGGCGATTGACCGATCATCGGATCAATTTGACGATCTACCAGCTTGAGCGTGTGATGGAAGGACAGATAGATGAGGTGGTCGAAGCATTAATCACCCACTACCAGGCAGCGGCGCTCAAGTAAGCACAATGCAGCGATGGACGTGAATATAACTAACCGCGTGGGCGCGCCGAGGTTGCATGGCGAGCTGATACTCGCTTTCGAGCGTTTGTCCCGCGGCGGGATTGAAAACCCGCGCCTGGATGCTGAAGTTTTGCTGGCACGTTGTTTGAATCTGAGCCGCGAGGACTTGCTTGTTGCTGCTGATTTACCGATATCTCCCGATGCCTCGAGCTGCTTTGAGACTTTCTTACAACGGCGTTTAACTCGGGAACCGGTGGCTTACATTACCGGCACGCAGGAGTTCTGGTCGCTCGACTTCACGGTTTCTCCGGATGTGTTGATACCACGGCCGGATACCGAACGCCTAGTTGAAATTGCGCTGTTATGGGCAGCGCGCTTCGCCCCTTCTCACGCGTTGCGGATTGCCGACTTGTGCACTGGCAGCGGTGCGGTAGCCGTCAGTTTAGCAAGTGAGTTGCCGTCCGCGCGCATTTGGGCGACGGATAATTCCGCTGCCGCCTTAGCGATTGCCCGCGGCAACGCCTCGGCGCATCTTGTGGCGGCGCAGATCGAGTTCGTCACGGGCGATCTGTTTGATGCCCTCGCGCCTGTACTAGATGAAGGTTTCGATTTGATCGTCAGTAATCCGCCGTATGTGCGTCGCGCCGAGATTGCTACGCTGGCACCGGAAGTGAGCCGGTGGGAGCCGCGTGCAGCTTTGGACGGCGGCGTCGATGGACTTGATTTTTATCGGCGCATCATCGCTGCCGCTCCGGATTATTTAGCCGAGCATGGAGCGCTGGCGCTGGAGATCGGCGCCGATATGGCAATCGAGGTTTCGGCGATCTTTGCGAGTACCCGACGTTACCGGGAGATCGACACATTTCAGGATTATGCCGGACGCAATCGTGTGATGTTGGCGCAACTGCGGAACACTTAAGGAACCGCGGAAATGGACAAGATTCTCATAAAGGGCGGCAAAACTTTGAATGGTGAGATCGCCGTTAGCGGTGCTAAGAACGCGGCGCTGCCAATACTGATCTCATCGCTGCTCACCGCCGAGACCTGTACCTATCGAAGCGTGCCCCATCTCGCTGATATTCGAACCACTTTGAAATTGCTCGCAGGTTTCGGCGGCAAGGGCGACCACCAACGTTGGCGCGATGGCGCCGATGATTTGAGCCTGCAAGCCGATGACATCATCAACTTTGAAGCGCCTTACGATTTGGTCAGGACTATGCGAGCGTCGTTTTTGGTCATAGGTCCGCTGGTGGCGCGCTTCGGCCGGGCACGGGTGTCGACACCCGGCGGTTGCGCCATCGGCGCGCGGCCCATCGATTTGCATTTAAAGGGCTTGGAAGCCCTCGGTGCGACGATCGAGCAAACCCACGGTTATGTCGAAGCTCGCGCGACGAAACTGCGCGGCGCAAAGATTTATTTAGACTTGCCATCGGTGGGCGCCACGGAAAATCTCATGATGGCGGCATCCCTCGCCGAAGGTGTTACCGTCATTGAAAATGCCGCCAAAGAGCCGGAGATCGACGACCTGGCGAAGGCGCTCAACGCCATGGGTGGGCAAGTTCACGGCGCGGGAACCGATGTGATTCAGATCGACGGTGTTGCCGCTTTGCATGGGCTAGATCACCGAATCATTCCCGACCGCATTGAAGCCGGAAGTTTTATCATCGCCGCTGCCCTCACCGGCGCTAAGGTCTACGTCAAAGGCGCACGCGCCGATCATCTCGAAGCTTTTTTGATTAAATTGCGTGAAGCCGGCGTAGCGTGCAATAGCGATAATGGCGGCATCTTTGTGTGCGGTTGCGACGAGATTAAAAGCGTCGATGTGAAGACCCAGCCCTATCCCGGTTTTCCCACCGACTTACAGGCGCAGATGATGGTGTTGATGGC
Source organism: Candidatus Limnocylindrales bacterium (assembly GCA_035526465.1). GTDB lineage: Bacteria > Desulfobacterota > Binatia > UBA9968 > UBA9968 > DP-20. The sequence continues at coordinate 3,762 of DATLCH010000120.1, forward strand.
GGTTGCCGATGGTGTGAGCGTGATCACCGAGACGATTTTTGAGAATCGGTTTATGCACGTGCCCGAACTCGACCGCATGGGCGCCGACATCAAGCTCGAGGGCAATCGCGCGGTGGTACGCGGCGTGAAAGAACACTCCGGCGAGCCGGTGATGGCGAGTGATTTGCGCGCCAGCGTAGCACTAGTGCTCGCGGGTCTCGTCGCTACCGGGAGCACCGAAGTAGCCCGGATCTACCACCTCGATCGCGGTTACGAACAAATTGAGAAAAAACTATCTTATTTGGGCGCGCAGATTGAACGGACTGCCGGATGAGATTGTGGAAGGCTCACGGATTCAAAGGTTCAAGGTCGGAAATTTCACTGCCGCAGACAAAATGAACATTCGTTTAGTAAGGACTTCGGACGCCGGATTTAAGCCGTTATTGGCCAAGATCCTCGGGCG
>DATLCH010000141.1:0-2702 GCA_035526465.1 Candidatus Limnocylindrales bacterium
TGGCGGCGGCGGTATTTTTGGGTGGCCGACTGGCGCGCTCGCTCGCCAGGCTGGCGCATTCGGCGGGAGACATTCAGCGCGGCGAGCCGATCGAACTCCGACGTTCTGCGGTCTATGAAATCGACGAATTACATCAGCAGTTGATTCAGGCGGGAGCGCTAGCGCGACAAAATTTTCACGAACGCACATTGCGCATCGAGGCCGAAGCCCGGCGCGCTGCCGCTGAAGTTGCGCGCAGTGAGATTCTCGAGCGTGAGGCAAAATTGCAGGAGAGCGAGGAGCGCTTGCGTGCCTTTCTGGAAAACAGCGCGACCATCGCCTGGATGGTCGATGAGGACGGACGTTATGTTTACCTAAGCCGCAACTATCTCAAACGTTTCAAACTGCAGACGCAACACTGGCAAAACAAAACTGTCTTCGATTTATGGCCGGCGCCGATCGCGGAGAAGTTGCGGCGCAACGATTTGGCGGTACTTGCCGGGGGCGGACTGCAGGAGGAAATGGAAGCGACGACAAATCCCGATGGCAGCCGCTCTTGGTGGTTCAATTCACGGTTCGTGCTGACCGATAGCTCGGGCAAGCGCTATGTGGGCAGTCTGGCGGTCGATATCACCGAGCGCAAGCGTCTGGAAAACGAACTTGAAAGCCGTATTGCCGAACTCAAACAAGCCGACAAGCGTAAAGATGAATTTCTCGCGATGTTGTCGCACGAACTGAGAAATCCACTGGCGCCGATTAGCAATGCCGTGCAGATTCTGAAAACCCTTGCGCCCAACGATTCAAAGCTCGATTGGTGCTCCAACTTAATCGATCAACAGGTCAAATATATGGCGCGCCTGATGGAAGATCTGCTCGATGTCAGCCGGATCACGCGGGATAAGCTCGACCTGCGTAAACAGCCGGTGGAGCTTGGCGAGATCATCGGCAACGCAGTGGAAACCAACCGGCCGTTGATCGAAAACGCGGGGCACCGTCTTACGGTGGATTTGCCGCAATCAAAGATTGTCCTTGACGGCGACCCGGCCCGACTTACTCAAGTATTTGCCAACTTGTTAAATAACGCGGCCAAGTACATGGACGGTAACGGCGAGATCTGCATCACCGCGAGATTAGCCGGGATGTCCGCGCTAGACGGTGACGAGGCTGAAGGCGGCCCACGCAATCGCCGGACGGAGCACACGGCTCCAACGAGCGCTCGGTCCAAAATTTCCAACCCGGTATCTGCAATCGACGAAATAATTGTTTCGGTCGCAGACACCGGCATCGGCATCGCGCCGGACAAACTGCCGCATGTATTCGACATGTTTTACCAGGCCGAGGACGGTCGGGATCGGCGCTACGGCGGCCTCGGTATCGGCCTGACGCTAGTTCGCAGCATGGTCGAATTGCACGGGGGCAGCATCGAAGCAAAAAGCGCGGGGGTTGGCCAGGGCAGCGAGTTCGTCGTCCGTTTGCCGGTGCTGCACCTCGATCTGCCTGGCATCCAGGATAGCGCTGAGCCGCAGGGTGTGCCGACAAGGGCAGCGACTGACAAACGCGTGGTCATCGTCGATGACAACAAAATGCAAGCGCAGACATTGGCCATGCTCCTCGAAACCATGGGGTTTCAGGTGCGCACCGCGCATGACGGCGCTCGCGCTCTCGATGTGATTGCCGCGTTTGTTCCACAGGTAGCGCTCATCGACATCGGGTTACCTGGCATGAGCGGTTACGATTTGGCCGGCCGGCTCCGTGAGCTACCACAATTGAATGGCGTCACCTTGATCGCTCAGACCGGCTGGGGACGTGAAGAAGACCGCGAAGAATCAATTCGCGTTGGCTTCCAGCACCATCTGACCAAACCAATCGATCACCGATTGCTTGAAAAGATTTTGCGTGGAATTGTAGATTAAGGAGAATTGGTTCGGCATTTCAGTGGAAGGCACATGACGATCCCAACCGAACCCATCGGTAGTATTCCCAGGCCTGTTGAACAGATTGCGCGATGGCGGTCCGGGATCCGGCACTCGCCCCGCTTTTGAAAATGCCATCCGCGGCAGTGGCAAAGAACGAAAATACGGCGGCTTGGGGATTGGACTCTCCCTGACGCGAACGATATAGAGTTGAACGGCGGCACAATCGCTGCGCGCAGCGGCGGTTTGGGTCAGGGCAGCCAACTCACTGTATGTTTGCCGCTCGACATCGCAGCAGTGAGACGCGAAAAGACGAGCCGGTCGCGGCTCAGGAGGTCCGGATGGCGAAAGACAAACGCGTCGCCATAGTCGAGGACAATAAATTACAGGCGCAATCCTTGGCAATACTGCTTGAAATGATGGGATACCAGGTGCGCACGGCCTGCGACGCTTCCACTGCTATGAGTATGATGGCTGAGTTTGTTCCGCAGGTGGCGCTTATCGATATCGGCTTGCCGGGACTGAATGGTTATGAATTGGCGCGACGGTTGCGCGACTTGCCGCAATTGCGCGACATCACGTTAATCGCCCAAACCGGTTGGGGAACCGAAGACGACCGCGAACAAGCGCGCCAAGCCGGTTTCCAGCACCATCTGACTAAACCAATCGACCACAAACGGCTCGAGGAAATTTTATCTCAAGCCACGCAGTAACGGCACGGCAGGGCCGACCGTCTTTGCATGCCGCTGCGAGACGACCGTTGTCGCGGCTGGTGAGTAAATACTATTTTTTCTTGCGCGCCTTTTTTTT
>DATLCH010000144.1:0-3154 GCA_035526465.1 Candidatus Limnocylindrales bacterium
GCGACGATAACTTCCTTGATGGTGCCATCGCGCAGCCGATCGAGCAGTTCTTTGATGCGCAATGCGTCAGGACCGATGCCGTCGAGGGGCGAGATCGTACCGTGCAGCACATGATACTGGCCGCGATACTCCTGGGACTTCTCGATTGCGATCATGTCGGCGGGATCCTCGACCACGCAGACCTTGTCGCCTTCGCGCTCTGAGTTGCGGCAGACGTCGCACTGAACGCCGTTTTCGTTCTGAGGCTGGTGCACTTCGCTAAAACCGAAACAGCGGTCGCACAAGCCCATTTCCTGGCGCAGCCGGCCAATGCTGTCGGAGAGACGAAAGACATCGTCGCGTTTGCTCTTCAACATGTGAAACGCCAATCGTGCTGCCGATTTTTCGCCGATACCCGGGAGCTTGGACAGCTCCTGAATCAAACGCGCCAAGGGCGCGGGATACATTGTCATGAGCAGGCCTCGCACGGTGAGGCTATGATACTCTTCGTCTTCATATTTCGAGCTGGCTAATGGCGCTAGTGAATTTGTCGCGAGGTAATTACGGCATCAACCCGGGAATCTTTAAGCCGCCAGTGAGTTTTGCCATCTCGGCTGATGCCATCTCACGAGCTTTGCGCATGCCGTCGTTAACCGCGGCAAGGAGCAAATCTTCGAGCATGCCTTTCTCGTCGACGCTGATAACCGACGGCTCGATTTTCACCGCGGTCAGATTGAACTGGCCATTCACCGTCACCTGGACCATACCGCCTCCCGAGGAGCCTTCGACCGTCTTGTGCGCCAGCTCTTCTTGAACCTTGGCCATGCGCGCCTGCATATCCTGCGCTTGCTTAAGCAGATTGCCCATTCCCGGAATGCTCGCCATATTCCCTCCTAGTGCCTCCTACTTGGACGCGGCAATGACCCGGTTCAGCAGTTCAAGTTTCCCGCCGCACCGAACGGACCGAGCCGCCGAAGATACGCAACGCTTCTTTGACCATTTCGCTGCGGTCGCCCGCGGCACCACCTGTCGCCGACGCATCGGCTGTGATGGGAGGTGCGCTATCGCCGGTCGAAGCGACGAATTGGATCGTGACATCTTGACCGAAAAACTGCTTGGCCAACGTCCGCAGCGAAAGGAAATTGTCGGCATCTTGAAGAAATCCCAGATGATGCCGTTCGGCAACGATGACCTTGAGCGGCGCCGGCGGCAACGAGACTGCTGAAGTTGCACTTAAATGAGATGCCAAAAACTTTTTTTCCTTGCCGACGAAAGCGACGAATTCATGCCACTTGTTAGTGTCGTCGTTTGCCGAAGAGACAACATCGTTGGGTGATGGCGCTACGGAGGTAGACATGACCGACGCCGGAATTGAAGCGGTCTTGGAACGTTCCGTCGACGCTGCAGGCCTAAGGTTCCCGCTACGAGAATGCCCTTCCAATCGTTCCAGCCGCGTCAGTATTTCGGCGACGGGTAGGGACTGGGGCAAGGTGGCCAGCCGGATCAATACCGCTTCGAGGGCGAAACGGGGGGTTGCCGAGCGCGCGACCTCTTCATCGCCCGCAGCCATAAAATCGAGATAATCGAGCAGCGCTTCCGCCGATATCTTATCCGTCTGTCTGACTAAGTCGGCAATTTCCTGGTCTGGCAGATCGAGCAATTGAGAAACATCCGTCCCTCGATTACCGCTAGATCGACTGGCTGATAAACGCGCCACTAGCAGATTTCTAAAATGTTCGACTAAGTCGCGCGACAAACGGCTAAGATCTCGGCCCTGATTCATCACCTCAGCGACCAACTCGACACACCGGCGCGGATCACCGTCGAGCACCGCTTGAGACAGATCATAAAGACACTTACGCTCGGCGAGGCCAAGGATCTCTTGCAGCATGGCCGCGTTGACGGTCGCTTGCTGATTTTCACCCGCCGCAGGCATAGCGCAGGCTAGCACCTGCTCAAGTAATGACTGAGCATCGCGCATGCTGCCGTCGGCTTCTCGCCCGAGTAGGACCAGAGCCTCATCTGTAATATTTAGCCCTTCGCTCTTGCCGATGGCTGATAGTCGCTCGACGATTTCGCGCAAACTGATGCGCCGAAAGTCATAACGCTGGCAGCGCGATAAAATGGTTTCGGGCAAACGCTGTGGCTCCGTCGTTGCGAGGATAAATTTAACCGCTGGTGGCGGCTCCTCCAGCGTTTTCAGCAGAGCGTTGAAAGCATCTTTGGTGACCTGATGCACTTCGTCGATAATATAGATCTTGAAGCGGCATTTAGCCGGCTGATAGCGGACGTTTTCAATAATTTGGCGGATCTCATCGATGCCGCGGTTCGAGGCGCCATCGATCTCAAGCACATCGATCGAGTTGCCACCTGTGATCTCTTGGCAGTGAGTGCATTGATTACACGGCGTCGCCGTCGGTCCGCGTTCGCAGTTCAGCGCTTTGGCAAGTATCCGCGCAGCGGTCGTCTTACCGACGCCGCGCACCCCGGTAAAGAGATAGGCGTGGGCAATGCGATTGGCTTTGATGGCGTTTTTGAGTGTTCGGGTGATCGGTTCTTGGCCGGCGACATCCTCAAAATTTTGTGGCCGCCATTTCCGCGCCAAGACCAGGTAAGACATAAATCCCTTGGAAGTTTTAAACTAAAAGCTGCTGGCGCTGAATTCACCAGCCATTGATCCACGATCCGCGATTAATACTGAGAACCACGAGGTGAGGATGCCCATTGCTGACAGCCAGGTGCCCCTGTGGCACAGGGGAGAGCCGTTACCGCTGCTTCCTTCCGGACCTGACGGAGTTCACGGGGCCGCCTTGCACAGGACCTAACTATCAGCAATCGACATCCGCGTTATAAACACTGCTGAAGATTCAGCTATAAAATCCTACGTGGAAAACTTGAGAGTTTCAAGTTTTCTTGTACGTCCGTCATGAATTCCAAAAGAACCGCCGCCGGCCGACTCCTGGGATAATGGCGGAGAGGGAGGGATTCGAACCCTCGGTACCCTTTTGGGGTACACACGATTTCCAGTCGTGCGCCTTCAACCGCTCGGCCACCTCTCCTTATTTACAATTCAAAGACTTGCGCGCCCTGCCCTGCTCTCTTAATCAGCGATGTCTCCAAAATGTCTGCAAACAACTATTCTCAGGGAATCTTTTAAGTATTGCGAAAGTTATCA
>DATLCH010000147.1:0-3882 GCA_035526465.1 Candidatus Limnocylindrales bacterium
GCGATTCAGTTCGGCGACAGCGCTCATAGCATTGCAATCATTAGTTCGATTGGAGTGTTTTTCCGGACGCTAGCAGTCGGTGGTGTTTTTGTCTATCGCAGCATTATAGTTGCTCCATCCAATTCACCTAAGTTTATCGCCAGAACGCAATTTCCGCTTGCACGCAGTGACAGCGTTCTCGGCCCCAAAGGCTGCTTGACCGGTATCGGTTTTGCCGATGCGTAACCGGGGTCTGCATCTCCGACCCGCGTGCAATGGTAAAATATTTCTGCTATAAAATTCGCCAATGCCTCCAAGGAGTTCCCATGATCGAACGACAGCAGCCGTATGCCCGCCAACTGCACGTGTGCATCAATAACCGTAACGGCGAGAGTAAATCCTGTGGCTACGACGGATCTGACGAAGTGGTGGAAGAACTGAGAAAAGTCACGAAAAAACGAAACCTCAAAGGCAAAGTCCGGGTTGTCAGAAGCGGTTGCTTGGATGTCTGCGCCTTCGGCCCCAACATGATGATCTGGCCGGAAGGTTTATGGTACATGAAAGTCACCAAAGAAGATGTGCCACAGATCGTCGACAAGTACTTGAGCCTCGAAGCCGCAGACCAGGCGAAGTAAACCAAGACGCATGCGATATTCGCGCTGACCCATTCCTGATCCAAGCTTAGTTACTTACATGGAGCGCGGCTTTGCCCAACGGTGAAGCCATGCTTGTGTTCCAACTCGGCTTGAATTCTTTGCGCCGTTGGCAGATTACTTGACATTGAACCGATGTAATAAAATTCGCACAAATCAAAGAGCAAAAAGGAACGATCATCGTGGCTGATAAAAGTTTAACTCTCGATCAATATCGCACATTGCGGAAGGATAACTGGTGGGTCGAGCCGCTGCTCGTGGTCGTGGTGTTGGGCGGGTTCGCTATATATGCCACTTGGGCTGCCCTGCAAAACGCCAACTACTATGCTGCACCTTACCTTTCACCCTTTTATTCGCCGTGTATTTCGGCCAACTGTGCTCATGTCACTCTGCCGCTCGTAGGTTCCTGGTGGAATTTGTCGCCGGCCTTCTTGATTCTCTGGGTGCCCGGCGGCTTTCGCGCGACTTGTTATTATTATCGCAAAGCCTATTACCGCTCTTTCTTCCAATCCCCTCCAGCTTGCGCCGTGCGCGACGCGGCCAAGAACTACAGCGGTGAAGCCCGCTTCCCTTTCGTGCTGCAAAATATCCATCGTTACTTTTTTTATCTTTCATTGGTGATTTTGGCGTTTCTTTGGTGGGATGCGTTGCTGGCATTCCGCTTTGCGGACGGTTTCGGGATGGGCGTGGGTACCATCGTGCTGTGCATCAATGCCGTGCTTTTGTCTCTGTTCAGCCTCTCGTGCAACTCGTGTCGACATGTTTGCGGCGGCTATTTGAATTCGTTTCACAGCGCCCCGAGTAAATACAAAACGTGGTCTTTCATCAGCCGGCTCAATGAAAAACATATGGAATACGCCTGGGTCAGTTTGATCTGGGTCGCGTTGACCGATCTCTATGTACGGCTGTTGGCGATGGGCGTGATAGCCGATTTGAGGTTTTTCTAATGGCTCAAGACAAATACGAAACCCATGAATACGACGTCGTGGTCATCGGCGCCGGGGGCGCAGGTTTGCGCGCCGCGGTCGAAGCCTCGGCACAGGGCGCTAAAACCGCTTTGGTTTGCAAATCCCTGCTCGGTAAAGCCCATACCGTCATGGCGGAAGGCGGCATCGCCGCGGCAATGGGCAATGTCTATCCTGAAGATAATTGGAAGGTCCACTTTCGCGATACCATGCGCGGCGGCAAGCTGCTCAACAACTGGCGCATGGCACAGATCCATGCTCAGGAATCACCCGATCGCGTGCTTGAGTTGGAGGAATGGGGCGCACTCTTCGACCGCACCAAAGAAGGTTTGATTTTACAGCGCGATTTCGGCGGCCACCGTTACGCGCGCCTCGCCCATGTCGGCGATCGCACGGGCCTCGAAATGATCCGTACTCTGCAACAGCACGCCGTGCACAGAGGCATCGACGTTTATATGGAGTGCAACTTGCAGCGGCTTTTGACTGACGACGGCCGCATCAGCGGCGCCTTCGGCTACTGGCGCGAAAGCGGCAAGTTCATCATGTTCAAGTGTAAGGCGGTTGTGCTCGCCACTGGCGGCGGCGGCAAGGCTTGGAAGGTCACATCGAATTCCTGGGAATACACGGGGGATGGCGTCACCATGGCCGCCGATGCCGGCGCCGATCTGATGGACATGGAGTTCATGCAATTTCATCCTACCGGCATGGTGTGGCCACCCAGCGTGCGCGGCATTCTGGTGACAGAAGGCGTGCGCGGCGACGGCGGCACGTTGAAGAACACCAAAAACGAGCGCTTCATGTTCAACTACATCCCGGATTTCTTCAAAGCGGAAACCGCCGAGACCATAGAAGAAGCCGAACGCTGGTACGAAGACAAACGCAACAATCGCCGCACGCCCGATCTATTGCCGCGCGACGAAGTAGCCCGAGCGATCAACTCGGAAGTCAAAGCTGGCCGCGGCACTCCCCATGGCGGTGTGTATCTCGATATCGCCACGCGCCGGCCGGCCGAGTACATCCGCAAACGGCTTCCTTCCATGTACCATCAATTCAAAGAACTGGCGGATGTCGACATTACCAAGGAGGCGATGGAAGTCGGCCCTACCTGCCATTACTCGATGGGCGGCGTTCGCGTCGACGCTGACAGCACCGCGACCACAGTGCCCGGGTTGTTTGCTGCCGGCGAAGTTGCCGCCGGTCTCCACGGCGCCAACCGCTTGGGCGGCAACTCGCTATCCGATTTGTTGGTTTTTGGAAGACGCGCCGGTCTCTATGCGGCGGAGTATGCCAAAGGAATGAGCGGATCGCTGAGCGTGAATAACGATCAAGTCGAATCATTCGCGCGCGATATGCTCGCGCCCTTCGAAAGTAAAGGCAACGAGAATCCCTATAAGGTTCACTCCGACTTGCAGGAATGCATGCAGGACTTGGTCGGCATCATTCGCGTCGAGTCGGAGCTAAACCAAGCTCTTGAAATTATTCAAAAGCTTAAACAACGCTCCAAGGACCTGAGAGTCGAAGGCAATCGTCACTACAATCCGGGTTGGCATCTGGCGTTGGATCTGCACTCGTTGTTGACCTTCGCTGAAGCAGCCACTCTGGCAGCGATCATCCGCAAAGAAAGCCGCGGCGGCCATACCCGCGATGACTACCCCAATCCCGACCCAAAGTTTGCCAAAGTAAACATAATCACTCGCATGAGAAATGGTGAAATGACGCAGACTCAGGAGCCTCTGCCGGAAATGCCTGAGGAACTAAAAGCACTGCTCGAGGAGACAAAATAATGGCTGAGCAACAGGTTCATATGCGGGTGTGGCGCGGTGACGCCAGCGGCGGTGAATTCAAGGACTACCGCATTGCCGTGGGTGAAGGCCAAGTAGTGCTCGACGTTATTCATGCGATTCAGGCACAGCAAGCCAACGATATGGCGGTACGTTGGAACTGCAAAGCGGGGAAGTGCGGCTCCTGCAGCGCTGAGGTAAATGGCAAGCCGCGCCTGATGTGCATGACGCGCATGAACACCTTCGAGCCAGGCGAAACCATCACGGTCTCGCCGATGCGGACGTTCCCGATTATCCGCGATCTCGTCACGGACGTCTCTTACAATTATCAAAAAGCGAAAGAAATTCCGGCGTTCAAACCGAGACCCAAAGAATCCGACGGCACCCGGCGAATGTACCAGGAAGACATCGACCGCGTGCAAGAATTCCACAAATGCATCGAGTGCTTCCTGTGCCAGAACGTCTGCCATGTTATCCGCGACCATGATGAAAACAAGCCGGTGT
>DATLCH010000154.1:0-3104 GCA_035526465.1 Candidatus Limnocylindrales bacterium
CCACCGGCGTGGGCAAGCAGAAATTTTAAATTGGGATAACGCTCAAGCACCCCGCCGAAAATCAGCTTGGCAAAGGCCAGTGAAGTGTCGGTTGGATTGCCGATTAGGTTTGCCAGGTTGAATTCTTTCATTCGATCGGCACCAACAACCTGATTAGGATGAACGAAAATGAGCGCGTCGAGAGCTTGGGCCGCTTCCCAAAAGGGGTTGAACGCCGGATCATCGAAGTAGTGGCCGTTGATATTAGTGGCGATCTCGACCCCGCGCAGTGCGAGTTTTGTGACCGCCCGTTCGAGTTCACCGACCGCCTTGGCACAATCCTGCATTGGCACCGACCCTAAAGCCACTAGGCGTTTGGGATGCTGCGCCACCGCCGCGGCCAAACGTTCGTTTAGCCACCGGGCGAACTCCAGGGATTCTTCCGCAGCCATCCAATAAAAAAAATATGTGCTTGCCGGCGATAGCGCCTGGATATCAACACTCTGGCTGTCCATGATCGATAGGCGCAGGTCAAGGTTGGAGAATTCAGCTTTAGGCTGGGTTAAAAACGGTTTACCGTCTCGCGTAACGATCTCACGGCCAATATCATTTGTGGCGAGTTTCAGACCCTGGCGTTTGCCGATTTCACTGGCTACCTTCAAGCTTTCAGCGGGGACGAAGTGAGCGTGAATGTCGATGTTCATATTTTGCGCTGACGGATCTCCGGACAGCTACCGGAGGGCCGGCAAATTGTCAAGCAAAACCACCGATCAGCGGTTTGGCTCAGTGCGACAACCATCTGTGTGCTTTGCGAGGCGCGTCACAACAACAGGTTCGCGAACTTCTCCTGAATGCATACTAAGGAAAAACTACACTTAGTGTTTAGTCCCTGCGTCAGGAAGGCTTTCGCAGGATGTTAAGTCCGGTAACCCATCAAATCATTGCCAGTCCAAATTCGGGATGATAGCTTTGGCCAATGGCCAGTAAGCGCAGGAAAGACGGGCGCGTCACGATGCGCGAAGGCGATCGAATTCTCATCAACAAGGGTATTGCCAAGAAAGTTATGATCATTGCGCGTACCGAGATTCCTCACTCAACCGAACGCATTTTTGTCACCAAATCAGGGGGCAAGTACACCATCGGCTTAAAAGTATGGCGCTCGGATTACGCGTGGAGTGATAAAAACCAGATGTGGGTGCCGAAGCATTGAACTTGTCGCTAGATGTCGGCCGGTATGTTACCGCGATCCGGCTAATCGTTGTCTTATTGATTCCATTGGGTGCGCCCGCGCTGTGAAACGCGATCTCGCCACCATTCTCAAGGACCTGAAAAGCGGCAAAGCGCCGCAGCTATTATTGCTTTTTGGCGACGATTTACAGGTGCAGGAGAGCTGCAGGCAAATAGTCGCCATGCTGGTGCCGGAAGAATCCCAAGCGTTTAACTTAGAGCGTTTCGATGGTCGGACGGTGAGCTGGGATCAGGTCGAAGGATCGCTCATGACGCCGCCATTTCTTCCCGCAAAAAAAGTTGTGTGGGTGGAGAACGCGCCATATTTTTTTTCTCGCGAACAAAAAGGTGAGTTGGGTGAAAAGATCCTTGAGTTATGGCGCGAAGGAGGCCGCGATGCGGCAGTGAAATTACTCGCGGACGTATTAGTCGTGGAAGGTTGGACGCAGGAACGTTGGGAGCGGTTGGACGCGAGTTCGCCAGATCAGTTGTCAGAGGTATTTGATTACGACGGCGGCACCGGGCAGGAGGAAATCGCCGCGCTGCTGACGTTTGCCAAGAACCGCGATCTCGAATTGAGCAAACGCAAAGCCGCCGACAGCCATCGCTTGGGTGATCTGCTCGATGGCAAACTGCCTGAATGGGCGTTTTTGTTGCTCGACGCCGTGCAAGTCGACCGTCGGACAAAATTATTCAAGCGCTTGGAAGAACTAGGCGCGACTTTATTTCTCGGTCTAGAGCGCGACCGATACGGCAAGGTCAATCGCGATAGTTTAATCAATTTCATCTTGCAGCGGCTGCGGCCAGCGGGCAAAGACATTGAACCAGGGGCCCGAGACATGATAGTTGCTCGCGCCGGCGATAATTTACGCATGCTACAACAGGAAATCGACAAGCTAGTGCTCTACTCCGCCGATCACCCGATCATCCGATCTAAAGACGTCGAGGCTGTTGTCGCCGATAACGGCGAGGGCTGGATTTTCGATCTCACCCGCGCCGTCGGCGACCGAGATGGTCTAAGCGCGCTCGCCCAATTGGGCCGTCTAATGGGACAGGGGGAACATCCGTTAAAGATCCTCGGTACGATTGCTAGCGAAGTGCGCCGGTTGCTCGCCGCTAGGCAAATTCTCGACGGTGACCTGCGACCATTTTGGAAACGCGGCATCAGCTATCAGCAGTTTCAACAAATCGTCATCAAGCAGGGCACGACTGCGCTGACGCGCAGCCCGTATGCCGATTACATGTGTTTCCAACGCGCGGAACGGTTTGCGATGGCCGAGCTCGTGAGCCATATGGAGTCGCTGTTTGAAGCTGACCTGCGGCTGAAGTCGAGCCGCGGGCAACCGCGATTAATACTGGAAAAGCTCATTCTCGGTATGTGTTTGGCCGCGTCGCGTAATCAGCCGCATGGCAACGGCGCGACCGCATAATGACTATGCTTCGCCCGATAATCGTGGTGATTTTTCTTGCGGGCTTGCCGTCATTCTGCGCTGCGGAGATGGTTGTGCAGGCTTGTTTCAGCCCGCAGGGCAAATGCTCGGCGTATATTCTGCGTGAGATCGATCAAGCGAAAAAAGAACTGTTGGTAGCAGTCTATGCGTTTACGAACGACGAACTCGCGGGCGCCTTGGTGCAGGCAAAAAAGCGCGGCGTCGCGATTCAGGTAGTTCTCGACCGTGAGTTCGATGCCCGTACGGAAAATTCTAAGGGTAAATTTTTCGAGTCAAACAAAATACCGCTGCGCCGGCTGTCCGGCGCAAAAACGCAAAGCCAAGAACGCGATGGCGGGTTGATGCATCAAAAATTCGCGGTTATAGACCGCAAAACCGTTCTCACCGGCTCATACAACTGGACCCATTCGGCGGAAAAAGCGAACGACGAGAATCTTCTGCTTTTTC